>PMBQ01000026.1 GCA_003152955.1 Candidatus Bathyarchaeota archaeon | reverse complement strand
CTTGTGCCGTTGTTTGTGGAAAGAAATACTCCTCTGCCAGTTCCGGCAAAGATACTGGCGCCACTGACCGCAAATCCTCTGACGATGTCATAGCCCGCGAAGCCGGAATCAGCTCTCGACCAACTCGTGCCATTGTCAGTGGATCTGTAGATATGGCCCCAAGGATTAGTGCCTTCAGGCGGAACAGTCTTCCCAGCGACAAAAAGGTTTCCGCTGCAAGATGCGAAGGCATCAATTAGTGGATCCGCAATTCCGGTATTGGCAGCCGTCCACACCAGGCCGTTGTTGGTGCTGCGAAAGATGCCTTCTCGAGTGCCTGCAAGAAGCATATCGTCAAAGACCGCAAGAGCCTGGATATTAGAATTCATCAGACCTGAATCAGCACGGGCCCAATTTGTGCCGCTGTTGGTTGACCGAAAGAGTCCATCAGAAGTCCCGGCAAAGAGATTCGTATCGAGCACCACCAAGGATTGGACACGAGTAGCCGTCAATCCGCTATTCGCAGGAAGCCAGTGAGAGCCGTAGTCCGTGGATAGGAAAACGCCGCCGCCCGATGATCCAACAAACATGTGTAGACCTTGTATAGCAAAAGCAGCGACAGATGTATTGGCCAAACCAGAATTCCTTGCTTCCCAGGTATTGCCGCCGTCAGAAGTCAGGGACGGACCTGTGAGACTTGTCCCTGCGTAGAGGCTTTCTCCACTAACCGTGAGCGTATTGACGGTGAGGTTCGTGAGACCAGAATTGGCCGCCGTCCAACTTGCTCCACTATTGCTCGAAAGAAAGAATCCGGAAGCATCTCCCGAAAACACATCGCCCCCGCTAATCGCAAGAGCCTGAATGTAGTTGCCCGATAGACCAGTGTTGATGGCAATCCAACTGGTACCTCTGTTGGTGGTGCGGAACATTCCCGAGGGCGTGCCCGCGAACAGGATGGTGTCATGAGCGGCAAGGCGATACACGGTCGGTTCAGTCAAGTCAGAATTGACAGCGCTCCAATTGGTGCCATTGTCTGAAGAAACAAAGACGCCACCGGAAGTTCCTGCAAAGAGCATGGAGTCGATCGCAGCAATGCTGTACACTGTCATGTTCGACAAGCTGGAATTCATGACAGCCCAGCTGATTTCTGTCTTGGAGGAGCGATAGATACCAATGTCTCCACCAGCAAAGAAGTAGGAGTCACTGACGGCGAGTGAAAAGACATAGTTTAGATGTAATCCGTCGTTGGCTGCCGACCAACTACTACCATTGTCTGTCGAGAGGAATACTCCATCATTCGCGCCAACGAGGAGAGTATCGGCGTTCGTGGCGAGTGCATTGATTCTAAGCCCGCTCGTGCCGGGACTCACAGCACTCCAGGTGTTGCCATTGTTCGTCGAACGAAAAACTCCGCTGCCATAGGTCGAAGCAAACAAGGAAGAGTGCGAGGGGGATGTCCTGATTAACGCAAAATCTGTGACAAGAGGATTCGTAATTCCGGCGTTGGCATATGTCCAGTGGGAGCCTTTGTCTCCTGANNACACGAGTACCGACGAAGATGTCGGCATCAGCAAAGCCGATAGAGCTGATATTGGCTCCATTGGGTCCACTCGTTTGCCGCCATTGCGCGAAGGAGTTGATAGATAGGAGCAAAAGTGCTCCACAAGAGAAGACTGCTACGAGAGAGGCAAATCTCATGCACATCTCCAACAGTTTTTGTGTTTCCCCGAGACTTCCGACAGTAAGTTAGGCTATGTTGTTGACTGTTCTACCTCACAGGGTGTGACCAGACTCCTGAGTTGATGCCAGTGTTGAGTGCGCTTTTGTGTTGCTTCAGGCATTGGCGAACTGTCGTAAAGATGAATGTTTCCGGTGCCGCCGGTCTGTATCCTATGAACGGAAAGACCTCCCACCCTTTCGGGCGAAGAGGCCTCTTTCACAACTCGTATTCTCCCCCTCCCCCGAGTTCTATCTAAAGATACACCAGCGTTTCGGCATTGTCAACGGATGGAAGTTATTGGGCGAGATCCATTATTGGGCGAGATCCATGTTCCAGAAAGAAAGGCCCAAGTGGTAACTCTGGACCTTTCGGATACCGTGTGTGGTCGCACGTTAGATGTTGGCAAGGTGCCCCCGAAATTACAGGATTTTGGCCGTATCCGCGTGCCACACTCACAACCTCAATTTTCGATTTTTGGCGCAGCTGTTGCTCGAAGCGTTTGCAGATCCACCGCCTGGCACGGGATGTATCCGGAGATCGGACTTGTAGCCGCTTTTGTCGCTAGCATTTGCGGTACGGCCGCCGGGTGTCTATCTTCACCCAGTCGTGCCGTCAGCATCCCCAGCAGAAAGCCTGCTGCCAGCCCCGCAACCCACGCCCAATGGCGGAATGGTGTTTCAACTACACCGGGAAGCCGCAGAACCCTCGGCATATCCACCTGAATGTCCACGCTCCCAATCCTCCCCACCTCTCCCCGCAACTTCACCTCAAGAGCCCGACACTCCACGCACTCGGTTAGGTGTTCACGAATGTTCGAGGCGTCAGCATCGCCCAGTGTC
>PMBQ01000011.1 GCA_003152955.1 Candidatus Bathyarchaeota archaeon | reverse complement strand
TAGCATATCGAGATATGTAAGGGAGTTTGGCGAATTGTACGACCAAGTCATTAGAGGCGCAGGCCGATGAAAATACTCTTTTTGACCGGCGATGTCCCCTGGCCGACCGATACGGGCGCCCGTATCCGTACTTTTAATTTGATCAAGCACTCCCAGGGCGCGGCGGAAATCACACTGCTAACCATGGCCCAGGACACCAGCTACGCGGAACGAAGCGCGCAGATGAAGGAGCATTGCGCGGAAGTTCTCTACGTACAGCGAACACCACTATCTCGCCTGGGTATGGCGTCCGGACTGATCAGGAGTCTATGGTCGCCAAGACCATTCATCTCTGACAAGCACCAATTCGGCCCCTACGTCCAAAAAGTCGCCGAACTTTGTCACAGCGGCCAATATGATGTAGTCCACTGCGATTCGATTTCACTCGCGGCCGCTGTTCCGGCTGACTGTCCGATCNNGAAGAAGAAAAGAACCCGCTCAAGCGGAAATACATCCACGAGCAGTACAAGAAAGTGGCGCGATTCGAAGGGGAAATGTGCCGTAAATTTGACATAGTCGCGGCTGTTTCCGAAGACGACCGACTTCGCCTCGCACAAAGCTACAAAGTCCACAATGTCGTGGTGGTGCCGAACGGTGTCGATACAGACTACTTCCATCCAATTCCGAGCGAGACAATTCCAAATAGCATGGTGTTTACCGGATCGATGGACTGGCGACCTAATCAAGACGCGATTGGTTATTTCGTCGACACTATTTGGCCACTCATAGTTCAAAAATGCCCTAGCACTCACGCCTGGATTGTCGGGCGACGCCCCTCGGACAAGCTAATTTCGATAGGAAAGACCGAGCAGGGGATTACTGTGACTGGACGGGTAGATGATGTCCGGGAATACAGCGCACCTGCCGCAGTTTATATCGTTCCGCTTCGAATAGGGGGAGGAAGTCGGCTGAAGATTCTCGAAGCGCTTGCCATGCAGAAGGCAGTCATTTCAACGACCATCGGGGCCGAGGGTCTCGATGTTCACAACGGCGAGGATATCGTCCTGGCTGACACGCCAGATGAGTTTGCTGCCAGGGTACTTGAGCTGTTTGATCGTCCGGCATTTCGTTCTCGCCTCGGGGAGGCAGGGCGTATACTCGTGCTGGAAAAGTACGACTGGCGCAAAGTCGCCAAGACACAAGTCGCCGCCTGGGAACAGGCAATCGCGATAAGGCGAGAGAAGCTTAAATCCGAGGGGACACAGGGTGCTTGAACTTCTCTTCGTGCTCAGTGTCGGTNNTAATCCTCTATACCTACATCGGATATCCTGTCCTCCTCAAACTGATGCCGCGGGCGCAATCTCCTGAAACGACGGGGTCCTTCACCCCACCGGTTACTATCATTATTGCCGCCTACAAAGGGGCGGACGCAATAAAACAAAAGCTCGACAACACATTTGATTGTGATTATCCGAATGACAAGATCGAAGTAATCGTGGTTACCGATGGATCTGATGACGGCACTGACAGTATCGTCGAGTCGTATCCGGATAGCAGAGTTACTCTCATCCGTCAGATTCCTCGCGCCGGCAAGACTGCCGCGCAGAAGAAGGGTGTAGATCGGGCCCGACACGAGATCCTGATCTTTACGGACCTTACTACAATGCTTGAAAAACAGTCGATCAAGGAGCTGGTGACCAATCTTGAGGATCCCCGTATTGGCCTGGTTTCAAGCCAGGATATCTGGGTTTCCCCTGATGGCTCGGTTACCGAATCAGCACAGGGTGCATATGTAAAATATGAGATGTGGCTTCGGGATTCCGAATCGGCCATTAGTTCAATCGTCTCGGCAAGCGGCTGTTTCTACGCCGTGCGTAAGATGTTCTTTGAACCGATACCTGATTACCTGATTGACGACACGGTCATACCGTTGACGGTGGCCCAGCAGCACTTCCGTTGCATCCATTGGTCAAAAGCTCGTTCGTTTGTCCCGATGATTCCCAGTGTCGGGCGGGAATTTACCCGTCGTGCCCGTATGACATTGGGAGGAATCAACGCCCTTATGTACAAACGGCAACTGCTCAACCCATTTACATTCGGATTCTACAGTGTCCAGCTCTGGAGCCATAAGATGCTCCGATGGCTTGTGCCTTTTGCCATGGCCGTTGCTCTGGCTGCAAACCTCTGGTTAGCGGCTAGGCACCCCGTTAGTATTTGGATGGGTATCGCCATAGCGCAACTGGGCTTCTATTCGCTAGCTACTGTGGGATTGGCAAAGCGAAGTCAGTCCACCAGTCCCAAAATCCTGCGACTGGTCTATTTCTTTGTTTCTTCGAACCTCACGCTTCTACTGTCCTGGTACCAGTATTTCACGTCTCCCAAGCAAACCACCTGGTCAGAGTCACGAGGATAGAAACCGCCATGACTGTACCAATTCTCGTCTATCATTATTTTGGTGAGTCTCGCCGCGCCCAAACAGGCATCAAGGAAGAAGATGTCGCCTTCATTACTCCCATCAGCCTCTTCCGAGATCACCTCTCCTGGTTGACGGCGCATGGCTTCCAAGCCGTGAGTTTTGAGATGATTCTTCAGGCGCGTCGCGGAGAGAGCTAACTGCCGGACCGTCCAGTCGTCATTACTATTGACGACGGTCACCGAAGCGTCGCCGACCTTGCGGCGAGCGTCCTGAAGGAATTTAGATTTCCAGCCGAACTGTTTGTGATTCCACAGTGGGTGGGAAATCCGGGGTACCTGCACTGGCAGGAACTGAGAGAATTAGGCACCGTGGATATTGCTATTCAGTCGCATGGATTGAGTCACCAGTTGCTCAACCGGCTGTCAGAAACCGGTATTGAGCAGGAGTTGGCGGAGTCGAAACGACAGATCGAAGACCATGTGGGATTACCGGTGACTTCGCTCGCCGTGCCTATGGGCGGGTATCCAACCTCTATCCGTAAATTGGCTCTGGCAACGGGATATCGCGTGGTTTGCACCTCCTATTACGGCATCGCCGACCCAACGGCGGATTTGTACCGCCTGCCGCGCATCATGATGCGCGACCCTTATGATTCTGTTGAGAAGTTTTCTACGTTGATAGGCGGGAAGATGTCAGCCACGTTCCCCCTTCATGTCAGGAATGGCATCAAATCGGTGAAGAACCGATTGATTGGCCTCTCGTCTTTGGGGAAATAATCGATCCTGCCGTTTTATAGGTGCGCAGAGATCGGCACATACCTTCGCCTTCACGACTCAGAACTATAGAGATCAGGACTCATAAGCGAGAGGCAGACTTGGCGATAGAGGGATTCATGGGCCTGAACAAATCGCTCCATTGAGAACTTGTTATAGGCATTGGCTTTCCCGGCTTCTCCCATGCGTCGGGCAATATCAGGATCATCC
>PMBQ01000056.1 GCA_003152955.1 Candidatus Bathyarchaeota archaeon | reverse complement strand
AATGACAATAGGCTACCTCAAATAACAATAGGCTCGCTCATAGGACACTTCTACTCTTTCCTCTGCCCATTTCGAAAGTGCTGTTCCTCCAAATGGGTCCGCCAGCTTTGATATCCGCAGCCCCGTGACATCCCCACTATTCAACTCCAACGGGAGGCTGTACAAGTTTGGCAACTTGCCGGAGGATAGCCTTGGAGGAATTCTCCTGCAAGAATTTGATTTCGCGATGTTTCACAAATACTAACAATGAAATGCAAAGTAGTGGGATTAGGAGTAGGAAGGCCTCTACATTCTCAGAGTTTCGAAGCCAAAGAAAGCCAAGAACGCCACCAATCACCGAAAGGAAGAAGTATAGTATCGTGACCTGAGGATGAGAGAGTCCTGATTGTGTGAGTCGCTGATNNTAGATGAAACCGATGCGCGGATAAGAGATCCTCACCGTGTCGCAATCGACGCAAGATTGTGAATATCGTGTCAAATAGGAACGGCCAGACTACCAAAGCAGCAGCAAGAGGAATCCTCGCGTTCTCTATGGAATAAATGAATGGTGCAATAGCAAAGAGAAATCCGAGAGTGATACTTCCTACATCACCCATGAAAATCCTTGCTGGAGTCCAGTTATAGAACAAGAATCCCATGATAGAAGCCACGATAACGATTCCCATGCTTGTTACGAAAGGATTTGCCTCAACAATGCCGACAATGAGCCAGAAAGCACCCCCCACTATGGCTTGGCCGCCAGCAATACCATCAATCCCATCCATGAAGTTATAGGCGTTCATCATTCCCACCGCCCAANNTCCGAACATTAATAATGCAATCAGTGCAACAGTCGATTGGATCAAGAACCTTGCAGTCGGCGAAAGAGACTTTCGGTCATCACACCAACCAAGAAGTGCAACTGCAATGATCAATCCAAATAGTGATAAAAATGCGGCTGGGGGAAGACTTGGAGACAAAAACTGCGACACACTCATTCCGGTGAGTGCTGCTACTGTAGTGGGAAGTCCGCCACCTCTAGGAACGGCCCTTGTATGTGAGCTCCGCTGATTGGGTACGTCAAGCACATTATGGCGAAGGGTCCACCGGATCATGAAACCCACGCCCGAATAGGCGCCCATAAAAACGAATGCCGCGATGAGGATGTGTTGAATCACGCTGAATCCCTGTGGCCCTTTCTGAAGAATCGCAAGCGTCCGATTTGACCCATGGGCAATTCACTGGTCAGGAAGAGAGCTCAACCCTGGAGAAGGCCATTTCCTCAGGCCCTGGCCAGACTTCGATGGAGAAGAGTATCCGAAAGATGGGCTGAGGGGAGAACTTGGGCGACAGAACAGAATATCTATATATAATTACCTACATTTGCGGATCCTTGCGGAAAAAACCAACCCGATCTTGACACAATTCGTGTCAGGATGACAATTCCAGGTTGCATAGGGGATAAAAGCTATAGATCCCAATGCTCTATTATCTCGCTTCTCTCAGGACCCAGGTTGCCTGGACTTGGGACACGGTGATCAAGACACCGATTGTCAGCTGTCAAGGGTCATTCCCCAGTATAAAGGCCAAGGCATTCCCCACGCAAGAGTCGTGTGAGGGTTCTGTTGTTGGGTTACACCCAAGTCCAAACAGTTGCAGCGAGAAGACGGTGATTCTGTGCAGCTATTGGCAAAATACAGCCAGAATCGGCACTACCTTTTGTGCTGTAATCCGAGTCTGAGCGGCGGCTTCAGATCGAGTCACTGAAGGAGGATCGCTAAGTGCTGGTCCGGTCTCATGACACAGCGTAGCCGGAGTGCATTCCCGTTCTTGGTCGGCAGGACCACACCGGCGAGCGTGTGCGCCTTGATCTCCTCAACGATGGTTCCCAGTTCGTTGCCGAGACCGGCCCGCTTACACATCGAAGGCCGTGCCGGGCCTGCCCATCGTAGGATCGAACACCTCCTCGAAGGGGTTGACGAAGCGTCGGTTCAAGAGCAGAGTATCGATCCTAGTGAGTTTCTCGTCCTGAGCGAAAAGCGGTGGATCACTGAAACCTTAACCGAGACTCAGTCGCGTATGAGAGTGGCCGTGCATGACGGGTAGCCTCCAATGTGTTCTTGTGCTCATGAACATTGGAGACGACAGAAAGGTCATTCAGACTCTTTCTGTAGAGAATTAGCAACGAGAGTGCCGAGACGACCGGAACTTCTGTTGAGACCGGCATCGGTGACGGCGCCTATGTTACGATCGAGGTAACGCCTAAGGCGAAAGATACCGCCACGTCTTACACACTCGTCGCCCCGGTTACGAACCCCGCCGAGATCAGCTTCTTCACCAAGGAAGATTTCAAGGTCGATCTTGAGAAGATGGAAGTCCAGTCCTCTGCGGGCAAAGTGACCTGTCAAAGCGATAGGCGCAAAGACACCAAACTGCGCGGCCGGGTGATCCTCTACAGGATGTTCCGCTTCTTCGAGGGCCAGTGCGCGCACCGCAGGCTCCGCAGCAGGTGCCTGAAGAAGGCGACCCTCTCCCGCACCGTGCCGTCCCTGAGGCCGAACAACTCGCACGAAACGCAGAGACTTTTCAAAGAACAGACACATTCCCCGAGCTCTACCGCATGCGGGTCGTGGGCAAACACAGAATCGCCCGGCTCATTCGCTTCGGTGTGCACAACGCCCACCACTTTGGTTCATCCAGGGCGCTCTTCCAGTTGGCCATGGCCGCAGCGGTCGCAAATCTCACGCTTGTGGTCGTATCCGGTGCGGCTGGCACCCTTTGTTTTTCCCCTGGTCGCTTCCTTATTGGCCGTAGTTGCCACCACCCACTCCAGCATCAGTCATAGGGCCCGATCGTGCCAAGTTGCTCCTGCTCCGTGAATCTCATTGGAACAACCCCCGAAACAGGGGCTTGTCGCCCGGCGCTCCAGTGAAGCTAGGCCTTAAACCGTCGAGACGCTATTGTACAGGTTCACAGATTGTGGTACTTTAGCTGCATCCCCTTAGAAAGCCCAAAAGTCACGAGACGATCAACTTGAATGATATCCTGCGTGATCATGTGATGTTGGAAATGGAATGCATCGATCGCCTCTACCTGGTTGCATACATGCCAAGCCTCCGGACCTCGGGGGCCCTGGTCAACTTCATGCAGAAGCACAAGGCAACAAGATTCCCTCACCAGCCATCCTGCAACACATGTCGGAAGAGTTCCATCGCCGCCTGAACACCTACGCGAAAGGCCATCAGATCTCCTTCGTCCACTTCGAGCTCAACGAACGGATGGACGATGTGGCCAAGCACTCTCTAGCCGACTGCCCGAACAGGAAATGCGTTATGTTCATCGGCGTTGCCCAAGAGAAAGCTTGGTGGAGTTGCTGTCTCGACAGGCACCATAACGATCTATGGCGTGACGGTGGCGCATACGTTCCGTGCAGTGACTACGGCTATCGGCAGTTACTATTTCGTGCAAGGCGGAAGCAGGTATCGCGTTTCCAGTGAATCGTTGTACAAACTGAGGGAGCCATGAAACTCTATATCACGCTCTGTCTCATCTTCCAGTCCTCAATTGTTCTTGCTCAGAACTACAACGGGACGGCATAGGGGATACAG
>PMBQ01000110.1 GCA_003152955.1 Candidatus Bathyarchaeota archaeon | reverse complement strand
CGCTCCAGCGTCACCAACCTACCCTCGGCCGTAGCGTCTGATCAACGATTGTTCGAGCGAAACGCCTGATCAAGGGATGCCGAGAACTGATCCGGCACACACTGTTGGCGTGTGCTCTTTCCCGAGGGCGGTCTAACGAATTTGATTTGGGAGAAGTGCTCGTAGCGATACTGAGCCTAACATGAAAGCACTTCTTCACGTGGGCCTCGTGATGGCGGCTTTCATCACGATGACCTTTGCGGGTGTGCAGTGGCTTAATAGAGATCCCTTTGAGTTAGCGAATTTTTCATCGGGGGTTGTCTATGCGCTTCTGATGATCACTATGCTTCTCTCTCACGAGATGGGACACTATCTCGCGACGAGGTATCACAGCGTAAACGCAACCCTACCTTTCTTCATTCCATTCCCCTCCTTCCTTTTTCTGGGGCTCTTTCCGTTCGGGACTCTGGGCGCAATCATCAGATTGAAAGAACCGGTCCGCTCTCGTGTTGCATTATTTGACATCGGCGTTGCGGGCCCGCTAGCGGGAGTAGTTGCGAGCTTGATTATCCTGGCCGTGGGATATCGCACGCTGCCACCACGAGATTTCTTAAATATGATTCATCCAGAGTATGCTACGATGACTTCGATACCCGAAGGTGGGCTGACATTCGGCACAAACCTGCTCTATACATTCATCGGAGCGGTGTTCGCTCGCCAGGGGTCATTTGTTCCGCCAATGAATGAGATCTATCATTATCCGTTTCTCTGTGTCGGATGGTTTGGCCTCTTTGTTACAGCTATGAATCTTATACCAATTGGCCAGTTGGATGGTGGACATATTGTCAATGCGATGTTCTCAAACAAGACTCGAAAGGCAATCACGATTAGTTTCCTCGCGTTCCTCGTCTTATTAGGGACTGCCGGCCTGTTGCCATTGTTGGGTCTACCTGGTGACTTTGGATGGGGAGGATGGCTCATTTGGGGAATTGTTCTTGCGATTGTCATGCGGAGGTCTTGGAATCACAGCTCCAATTTCGAAGATGAAGTCCCGATTGGTGCGGTGAGGACGGGAATTGGATGGCTTTGCATGACGATCTTTGCCCTAACTTTTTCACCCGTCCCTTTTAGCGTGCATTAGCCCTATCAAAGTGTCGGGCAGTATCGGAACTATGATTTTCGGACAGCATGTCAACGGGGAGTTGGTTCACATGGGACAGACTTCTGGAATGACCGATGGTCAACGGATGTCCATGTCCATGCATCCCGAACAGTGGACCGGTAGAGCTGTCCAGATCGAAGGCATGGAACGCCTGAAGTCCGGTGCCATCCGTCATCCACGTTACAAGGGAATATCGCAGAAGAAGCCGAGCGATTGCACCTACTATGAAGGAGAGCAGTAAAAATCACCGACCGTCATTCTCCGAAAGGAGAGTGGCGGTTCTTTTTTTTTGAGTCCCAGACTTCCTGCCTACCCGCCCGACCATCCCAAAGTCTACGGCTGATATCCAAGTAAAACAGGTGCTCTCAGCGAAAAATCACGCCCCCAAGACCGTCTCCCGGTTTGTGGATGGTCAATGCTAACTCTAGTCTTCTTTGAATTTCTGGATCAAGTTTAACGTCGTCCATCCATTGCTGGAACGCATTCATGAAGTCCTGGCAAAGGTCGTATACAGATAGTTGAAGCATTTCCTTCGAATCATATTTGGGACTACCAAAGGTACAGTTCGAGAAGAGATTACGGTGTGGCCCTTTTGTCACAAAGTAGAACTGTTGCAAAACATCTCGGTCCTTATCTTCAATATCATCAGAAGCTTCATGCAGTACAGCACATCGGAGGGCATAACAATCCAGTCCAGATAGGAATCCATCATACTTTGAAGACAAGTATTTCTGAAACCACTCTATATATCTAGCTTTACTGCCCGATTTATTTTCCATCTTGCCACAAATGTCTGGTAGCAACAAGCAGAGGGCTAATGACGCAACGTAGTTCTCATCTTTTAGCGACTGCCGCAATGCAGCGATAATGTCTTTCATATGTTCTCCTAGATGTCCCTTTTTACCTAACCTCAAACGCGCACTTCGTCTATTCGTCCTCTTGTCTGTGATCGACAAAGAGACCCGTGTGTTTCGGGGATTCCCCCTTCGCGAGGAGTGGCTTGTTCTCGGAGAGGTTCTTAATCAACTCCTCCAACGGTTCTACCCACAGCTCTCTGAACCTGGCAATAGTCTCAATCGGCGTGTTCCCCTTGAGCATCTCGATGATGGAAGCGTACATCTTGAACTGTGTCTTGGCTTCTTCGAGGGTCAATTGTTTGATGTTGGACATGGTGCTTGCCTTTCAGTTGGGGATGGGTGGTCCTCATTAATACACCCAAAGGCTCCTTTTTTCGATCCACAAAAGGATATCTGTAGGTTACCCTAGCCACGCAACTAAAGGGAAGCGCTGTGAGGAAGAACGATCTGTTGTNNCATGACACATGGATCGTATCAAATCTAGCTTCGCCACTATTTGCGCGGGTTCCACAACTGAACGGACCAGATAGTGCACCCGCATTTAGCGGCGGCAAAACGAAATCGTATGTTTGAATTTCCCCATTGGCCAGAGAAACGACCGTCATCAACGAGGGTGGTGTTGACTTGCCGCCACTATTAACCACGTACAGGTTCAGTGGATTGAATTGATCGTGGTACACCATTCTTGGAAGAATGTATGCCTCAAGATGCGCAGGTGACGAAAGGAGAGTCCACAGAAAATACAAAATGCCAAGAGAGCTTATTGATGAAACGATTGGCACTACTACCATGAGGAGCATCTTAAGGATAGGGTGTTTTTCAGGCAGAGTTTCGTTAAACCTCCTTGCGCGTNNCCTCCCGTTGCTACATCGTTGAGATGATAAGTTGTCTTTCCCTATAACGGCGTACTGGTCTGTGAGTTCGCAAGTTCCCAAAGTAGGTATATGTGCAACTTAGACCAAAATATAGTAAATTCAGCCTTAAAGTAGATCGACTACGACCTGAATTTGCTTGAACCTCCATCCCGAGGAAGTCATCCGGGAGTTTCAA
>PMBQ01000371.1 GCA_003152955.1 Candidatus Bathyarchaeota archaeon | reverse complement strand
AGCGAGAAATACTAAAGCACGAATGTTCCAAGACATGTCTACTCAGCCTACTTTGCTCGATTTGTTCCACAATAAGAAAGGGCGGCTACCGGTATTCCGCATGCAGGCAGTGGCCAACGTACTTGAACATCTTTGCGCTAATTCGATAAATTGCGCGTCAAAACAAGCGAACGGTAACGTTGCCTTCACCGAAAAATATACGGANNTTGGATCTTATGGTTGCTGACACCCCACCTAGTCGGAGCGAGATCATCTCACCTCTTCGCAAAAAAGCGCTGGATACTTTGCAGCAAAATTCTATCGAGGCTCTTGCGCAAGGTCCTACGCGTCCTATGCGATCATGTGTTGGGGTTGAAGTTCAACGCGACGCGGCTATGATAGGTTTCACACTGACAGTTTCCCTATGGTTCTTCAATCCGGACAAGTAGATCTGTAACCTACCCCTAGCATGTTACGAGGACCCGTAACAGTAACTAAACCCAGTGGCCAGTTGAAGCTTCACGTAATGACTGGAAACCCTCGAACTGCCTGCAGCCAGCCAAAGGCGCCGGGAAATCGGGGCCCTCAGCCACCTCGACGGAGCGTAACAGGGTTGAATAGAAAATCCTCGCCCACCCCAATTCCTCCACCACCCATCCTTATAACGTTAACTGTATAAGCCTATATCATGTTTTGCGCATATAGAGTTCGGCCAGACCGTCTTTGGGAAGAATCTACGCAGTGCTCTCAGATGACGTTGAGCGTCGATTGCGATTGGCAAGCGTGAAGAGGCTCGGAGGCAAGAAAGGAAGCCTCAGCCGAGCGATAGAGGAAGCTATCAACAACTGGCTGAACGAGAAGGCTTGAGACCGCATCTGAAACAGCCCTACCGACAGAGACATCTCAAACAAAGTACTCAAAGTACTAACCGTACTATGGAATGCCAAGGCTGTGACCGGACATAAACTCTTGTTTTGCGGGTGTTTTTCGCCATGATTGCCAGGGTTGCCAGGGTTCGTGTATCTGACACAATCCACAGTATGGGAGGTTAAGATAGGAAAATGGTGGCAATGGTCGCTATGGTGGAGTGGTTCGGTCTACTCTAGGCGGCCCTATTCGGAAATTGAACTATTCCCAGACCTTCCACGCCGGGTAACTGTGGCAATCCTTGCCAAGCATGGGCTATGCACATACAAGACCTTGAACCGGCATAAGGAATCGACAGGGACAGCCGAATGACAACCGAGCCCTTCCTGATGGAGGTGTGCGTTTGCGCCCATCACAGACTTCACCCACTGGTGGCACGATATTTCGTGGCTTGGGTTCATTGCATTTGGGGGACTCGCTCTCCTTCAATGTACTTCTCCTGCATAATCCGAGAAGAAGTATTTACCCACCAATCCAAAAGGGCAAGAAGGCTCTGCAAAATGCGGATTCTATGCACAGCACTTACAGAACTTACAAATAACTAATGAATCCAGAGATGCATGTCATGGTGGGTTGAACGAGACTGCCAGACACCTGCAGAGCTTGCTTGGGTAAAGGAGAAATCCACGGAGAAAAATGCACGCTATGCAACGGGACTGGCACGGTCAGAAGAAGCTATTTCTGATAGCAACCAAATCACAAATATGCGAATGTTGCTACTGCGAGAGAGTAACGTGTCGTCTACGTTTGGTGGATAGCGCTGCCGTGGTTAGTCGTCAAGCCGTGACCGTCAGAGCTTATTCCTGTTCATCTGTTTTTGAGGAATAGAATACTTGACTGTCAGCGCCACAATTAGGGCAGGGAAAGCCAGGCTCAACCTTCAAGGATCCTACTCACCATCCTCTCTCTATCCTATGCCATTCACCGTGAAAACCCTACGCCGCCCCTACGTGAGCTCCGCCGTGAGCTTCGACGTCTTAAACGAGAGTGGGAAGCTTTCCGATTTTCAGTTGAAACCCATTTGTTTTGTTTAGGGTAGTAGGTCCACGTGGTTCGGCATCGTTCGCACTCATAGATCTCCCACTCTGGCCATTTTTGATCGAAATCGTCGATCAACATCTTTCCCTTCCTCACGAACCTCAATTTGCCGTGGCATTTGCCGCATTGTTTCTTTGCCATCAATCTCATTTGGCTTCCTTGACCGTGCAGAACTTTGCGTTCTCGACCTGGCGTGTATTCACGAGTTTTCCCTCCTTCTCGAGGCCGTAGACGTACTTGGAGATGGTGTTGCGGTGGATCCCCGTGATCTCAAGCGCCTTCTTTCTTTGCTTCGCTGTTGACGCCGAGAGCCTTCTTCTCTTCTTCATGGCCAAGTCAACCCTTGCCCTTCTTGGCTTTCTCCATGAGGATCTGANNATCTGGTGGTCGGTCAGTGAGATTAGGAGCGTGTCTCCGTCGGAGATCTCGAGGGCTTTGGCGATTTCGACCGGTATATTGACCCGGAGGCTGCCACCGGTTGCGAAGATCTTGCGTTCGAACACGATCGGCATGTGTACTCATCCAGTACACCTGTCAGTACACTTATGTGCATTGCAGGTAGTGTACTGATTGCAGTATAGTGCGAGTACACCTGTATGTCAGTGCAAATAGTGTACTGCAATGTGGAATGATGTGACAACCGTCGA
>PMBQ01000337.1 GCA_003152955.1 Candidatus Bathyarchaeota archaeon | reverse complement strand
AATCCCCCAATGACGTAGGTTCCCCCCGCATCCCTACAATCATTGGCAGTCGTAACCGTCACTATCTGCGCAACGCCAGCGAGGACATTGAAGTTGTAGGTTCCACCAATGTCTGTTATCGATAACCCGCTTACGACGTATCGGCTTGCATCAGAAGATAAATCCAGCTTTTTCAGAACAGTTCCATCCTTCCCGCTCACCAGTGACGCAGTTGCTGGCGTATCCGTCGCGAGGATTTTGATGAAATAGTCTACCGCTGGCAATTGGCTGGAAGAAAGCTTGTTTGTTGTGTCAATGTCGATTTCGTAGAATACGTTGTGTAGGTGCGCAGTGTTCGTGGCGCCGGCAATCGTATTGGTGCCGATAGGCGCTTTAAATTAGAGCGTGCAAGGGAAGAGAAGTCATTGAACGGTTGGGCATGTAATGGTTTTTGATATTCTGTCGTTTCTCGCGGGGGTCGCTGCTGGCGCCGTTACAGGAGCATTGGCGGCGGTTCTGCATGGTTTGGAGAATACAGCAGATCTGCAGGAGAGACTGCGGAATATTGCTAGAGAAGTGGAGAGAATGAAGAGCGCAATGGTTTCCCGAACCTCTGAAACCAACGGCAACAATTCAACGACTGAGATAGACGAGTTATCACGGGACCTCAACGAGATACATGAGAAAATCAGGCAGATGTACAAGAAGGGAAAGAACTGAGATAGAGCAGCGATTAGGCCGCCTTTGCCTGCTCCAGCTTCTCAGCAGGATTGACGACCACGCCAGGAGGGATCGAGAGCAGCTTCGATTTTCTAACTCCAACATGCCTTAGGGGAGCTATTTTCTTTGAGAGATTATAGATGTCGGATCCAAGCTTGCCCAAGACTGCCTCGTGAGTAAGCTGATCATAGTTCAAAGCGGCCGCTCTTTCTTCGATGATCTGTCTCATGATTTGACGGATGCCATGTTCCTGCGACGCTTTAATTNNAATTGATCTTTAGTCCTCACTTTGAAAATTCCGTCCATTCTCGTGCTTCCGCGTCGAACGAGACTTCGCAGATAGTCGGTCGCATATTCATGAGATTTGAGTATAGTTTCAGCTCGGTGATCTTTGGAATTCACTATCAGGAAATAGAGCTTGATCGATTGGTGGGCGAAGTCATTCGTTATGTCGTAGAGCGTCGTCTCAACTACTCGCCCTACGAGTGCTCCTGGGTCCTCAACCGGGACGCTTGCGACAACCAATTCTCCGAAATACGATGGGCTATAGACATCGTACCATTCCTTAGCTCTCCATTTGTCTCTTACTTTTCTTACAGCTTTGGACAAGTTTTCCCACCGCGACTTCGGAATTCAGCAACGTACCAATTCTGCGCTATTTAAATCGTTCATAGTAATTTCCCCGCGAGGTCTAACGATTCGACGAGGCTTTCGCCAGAGATTCTTCAGCTGCTCGGATGCATCGGAAGACGTCTTGAACGGTCGCTTCAAGTGTCTCAATCCTTTTGCAGCCGTCAATGCGGACGTTGAGCCTCTTTCCGCGGACGCTGGCGGAGATACACATTTCGCGCGTGGTCAGCTTGTTGTCGGGTTCGAGGGCTTTCATTATGCTTTCAGCGAANNGAGCTTCCAATGTTCGACTTCATCTGCGCTACTATTGCTAGGTCCAATTCCTTGAGAAATTCTGCTGGATCTTCGGCTTTTATGTGTGCGCCAGCTGCAACGTTGTGCCCTCCTCCGAACCCGTCGAATTTCTTGCTGACATCGCCGAGTGCAAGACCCAAGTTGACACCCAGTTTGAGAAGTTTTGGCGGGGCTCGGGCTGAGAGCTTCAAGCCTCCTTCTTTTGAACGGGTCAATACAATAATCGCATGATCGGGTGAGAGACTGCCTGCGGAAGACAGAATCGAAGAGAAAGCGCCTGTCATACTGTCCTGTATTTGATTCTCACCTCGTACCACCCAGATTGATTCGAATTTCTGAACCGCATCGGGTGACTTGGTCAACCATTCCATGTAACTGGCGAGAGTTTTCCGATAGGTGGCGACTACCTCGTTGGCTTCTTCCATCGCTGTTCTCCGATCACCCAAACTCACGCTAATCCCGATTGATGGATTGCCTGTTCTGCCGCAGGCGTTCAGCAAGGCTGAGAATTCTCGGGCATCTCGCGTATNNGGTTCTGTTTTTCATCTTGCGACAGGTCAGCGAGTGTTCGGAATCTGTCTCCTTCCTTCAACCTAATCCCATTAGTCGATAGCAGTGTGAGGCAGTTGTCTTCTCTGCCGCTCAAATTGGGCAGATAGGGCGTGGTCGTGTATGCTAGCGCCCGGTGGATTGGCCTGGTTTCGCGTCCATACAGTACCAGGTCAGAGTCTACTCGCAGACTCCTTGATGCCACGCCGTCCTCAACGATTAGCTTATTGAGTCCAATCAGGGCTCGATTCTCGTTCTTGTCTTGCATGTCCCCCAAGGCGCCGACAACCGCCAGGGCGCTCAAATCCTTGTTCTGCTCGGATAGCTCCCTCGCCACAAAATAGCAAACCCCGGCAGCGCTCACAAGCCTTGCCCCGTCGATGCCAAATTCATGGGGGTTGAGTTGGGCTATGTTCTTGGGTACTTGAGCAGTGGGTGGGTGATGATCGAGCACGACGCAGGTCTTTGCGTTCAGGCGGGTTGAAAGAAGATCAAAGTACCCACTGCCGATGTCCGCGAATATGATTGTCTCCGGCGCTGTCTTGGCGATCTCGTCCATTATGTCTTCTCTGAGTTCTTCGACGATTCTAATTGTGAATTTCGCCTTTGCTCGTGAAAGGGCGGAGCCGATTATGCCGGCTGAGGATAGCCCATCTGCATCGTGATGCGAGATGACAGTGAAGAAAGAATTGGCTTGGAGGTTCTCTTTGATTACCGCGGAGAGCTCTTTGGCGCGAGCTAGGAAATCGTCGTATTTGGTGTCTGTTGCCAATACTAAGACACTGACGCTACTACGTGCTTATAGTGCCAATCTGGTTTGATCTGTCCTGTGGTGCGATAGTATTTCATCAAGCGGTGGATCTTCGACTCGATCATGGCTAGGGAACGCTTGTTGACGTAATCCTTTCGATTCTTCAATAGATGCCTTCTAAGATCGTCTGCTTTTTTCAGTAGGGCGCTTATGTCTTCTGGGAGAGCTCCGGCTTGTTGGTTGCTACTCAAGAGTGCGAGTACGGTTTTCCCAGTCACTGATCTGACTAGGGGTACGGCGTATCGATCGCGTAGAATTACGCCGATTGTGCTTGGAGGATTCCCTTCTTTGGATAGTTTCAGGACCAAGGCTTCTACTTCTTCAGGGGTGTATTTGCACCACGCTGGTGTTTTCTTGCTGATCGGGCGTGTTGAGCCTGACTTGCCCCGTTTGCTCGTGTAAAGTCTCGCCGTTTCCAGACACACTCCAAGCTTGAATTATTTAGATTCGGAACCTAGTCTTGAGACTTCGATTATTTAACTTGTCTCAGAGGATGCCTATTATCGATTTGATGCGAACCATTTGAAGAACTTGGTGAAGGCCTTGGCACGGTGTGAGCTGAGGTTCTTCTCATTCATGCTCATTTGGGCGAATGTTCTTCCATCCCCTTGTCGCGGGACGAAGATTGGATCATATCCAAACCCGTGCAACCCTCTTGGTCTCGAGGCCAGTGACCCCCTTACTGTTCCCGTGAAACAGATAGGGCGTTGATTGGGCTCGCAGTAGGCAACGGCCGCCTGAAATGAGGCTCCTCTACTCTTGACATTGCGCATCAACTTCAGAATGCCTGCCGTACCTACAGTGTCG
>PMBQ01000273.1:2755-3033 GCA_003152955.1 Candidatus Bathyarchaeota archaeon | reverse complement strand
GCTACAAGAACGGAGTCATCCTATACAGCTTAGGGGACTTCGTTTTCCATGATCGAGTTGACATGGCAGGCGAATCGGGCATGATCGCGACCATCGAATTCGACAAGAATCGGATCAGAGGCCTCAGACTCTGGCCTCTGAAGCTTGATTCAAAGATTGGATTGCCAATTCTCGGAAATGGAAAGGAAACTGAGGAATTTCTCGAAGAAATGAAGCAGCAAAGCCCAAGAGAGCGATTCAGCTTAGACGGTGAAGCTGTAAAGATCAGAATATAGACT
>PMBQ01000273.1:480-2722 GCA_003152955.1 Candidatus Bathyarchaeota archaeon | reverse complement strand
GCGAGGTTCACGAAGATAAAGATCACAAACCATCCTTTTTCATCATTCTTCGCGGCGAACCAGAGACCAACAATCTTCCAAAAGCCGCTCCATATCGCCACGGGAACGAGAACCAGAAGCAGGAGAAGGGTGTTGGAGGGGAACATTGCAGCAGCACATTATTGAGAGGGCGTCACCGTCATATAAGATGTTCAATGGGGTCTCCTCTCGCTTCATCATGTGATTTGACTTGCATCATGAAATTGTCTCCACAACGGCTACAAGTGCTGGGTGAGGGAGGCCAATCAAGAAATGTATCCACGATCCAGATTAGACTCGCAAAGAAAGATTAAGCGCCCGAGCTCGTGGATCAAATTTTTGTTTTCTCAACTAGCAAGTAAGGTCTCGTGGTGCGCATAGATATGCCGCCTCAAATTCCAGAATCAGGTAAATGCGACGTCATCGTTGAACGTGACGGTAAACCCGTAAAATGCGATAAAGTCGCGAATAATATTCATAATATGTGGTGGGTTTGCGACGACTGCCTCAAGTATGCCCGAGAGCATGGCGGCTTCCAGATCAGTGCATTTAGGAAGATCACGCCATGAGCAGACGCGTTGCTACCTGTAAACATTGCGGGTCTAGTGGCGCGTACAAATCCGAAACTAAGTTGTTTCGACGAATCAGTCTCATTTTCAATCGCGGTGTATCCGAGTTCTAGGACTAAACTCCAGCTTCTTGCCCCGTAACACATCATAGGGTATCTCCAGTAGCCTAGTTCTCAGAATTTTGCTTTTCTCCTCGGCACGTTGCATTAGTGTAATCCGTTTGCTCTACTACTTGACTTTGATTCCCACAATCATTGCCTGAACCATCGATGGAGGCTGAGAGAGTGATCTGGGTGGATCCTGCTTTCGAAGCGGTTCAGACTTACGCGGCGGCATGTTCTTACCTGACCTTGGGTATTCGATAGCGACTAGTTGCTTTTCCATGTTGACATCTAAACAGGAAGGAGAACAAGAAGTTTGCCAAAAATGCGGCTTCGAGACAGACAGCTCAGAAATCTTCCCGTTACACAAGAAGAATTGTCCACGGGTTTAGTTGCACAGACAGGCAAGTATCACTCGGGTGCGCCCTCTGGTAGAACACAAAGCGTTCATCAACATAGAGAACGTGGTCGCGACAGGTACTCTCCATCAGAATATTGACCTGAACTCGATTGTGCGCGTGTTCCCTGGCGTCGAATATCGGCCTGAGCAATTTCCGGGTTTAGTATATCGATTGAAGAAACCGAAGGCCACCACCTTGATCTTCGGCTCGGGTAAAATGGTCTGTACTGGGGCGAAGTCGGAGCGGCAGGCTCGCAAGGCCGTCATGAAGGTTGTGGACGATCTCAACCGTAACGGGATCGTCATTTTGGGTAAGCCTGAGATTCAGATTCAAAACATTGTAGCCTCGGCAGGTTTAGGCGGCCATATTGATTTGGAAAAGGTAACCTACTCACTGAGACGCACCATGTATGAACCCGAACAATTCCCTGGCATTATCTACAGAATGGACGACCCCAAAGTAGTCATACTAATCTTCACAACCGGAAAGCTCGTTTGTACGGGCGCCAAGAAAGAGACGGAAGTTCACAGAGCCATCGCAAAACTGCAAGAAACGCTTGAAGAGAAAGAACTCATAAGCTACCCGTAATCCCGAATCGGAGACGCACCGCTCCCTTCTATCCTTGACATGGCATTCAAGGGAAAATTCTAATCATCGACTCATGTTCCTTAACGCTTACACGTGGACATCCACGTCCCCAAAACCACATCCACATGGACACCCAAAAACAGCCCTTATGTCATATCCCCGGTCTAGTGGTGCGCACACACGCGAGTTTGTATGCTCACTTCACTCGTAAGACTGCTCCTTGTTGAGTCATAGACAGGTTTTGAGCATACATCCCTAAAAGAAACTAGATGCGGTAAGCAATTGGTGATTCTTGAATGGCGGAGAAGAAATGCGTGCTCTGTGGTTGCAAAGACCACAGGTTGCTCGGCTGTTCAAACCACAGGGCGAGACGGTGCAGTTGCTATGAGAAAGCGGAGTCGGGGAATCAATGACAATCTCATGCCTCTAATTGCTATTACGTTCGATGTCGCTCTTCTCTCCTTGATCGTACAGGGAGAGCTGTTGCAGGTTTACGTGAAGCGCGTGAGACTATGATGGGCTCTATGGTGATTCAAGCTTTGCCTGCGGTATTGGCGGCGCGAGG
>PMBQ01000273.1:0-422 GCA_003152955.1 Candidatus Bathyarchaeota archaeon | reverse complement strand
CTCATATACTGATCGCGACAGTTGGTATGTGAGGCTTCACTCCTCGTAAGAGTATGTCTCATGATTAATCGAAGAAAGTTTCTCGTAAATTCAGCCAAAGTCTTGCTCGGAATAAGCGTCGGTGCAGCTGGCATAGGATATGAGAGCCAGCTAGCTGGAGGCACTGAGGCGGAGCAACAACAAGATGAACTCCTAAACCAGTGGTGGATTGAACAACCAATAAACCCCAATGGGGATTTCTCGGAAAGTGGAAAGTACTGGAAAGGAGGCTGGGTAGGACACACTGACGCCAAGAACGTCACGGCCGGAATAAAGATCATTGAGAATGATCACGGTGAAGTGTGGTTGGATAATCCAGACTCGAGTGCCCACGCGAACACAGCGCTCATGCAGGCTACGGATAGTCTGCAGAAACAAGCGAA
>PMBQ01000129.1 GCA_003152955.1 Candidatus Bathyarchaeota archaeon | reverse complement strand
CACTAACGTTTGGGATAACTGGCACAACCAACCTCTACGCGGTCGCCAACGCGATGAGCACCGCTCTCCCAAGGCTGGACCCAATTGCCATGCTCGCCATGGTCCTATTCGTCGCTGGTTTCGGCATGAAAGTGGCGGCGGTTCCATTTCACATGTGGATACCCGACGCGTATGAAGGAGCGCCCATAACCGTAGGCGCCTTCCTGGCTGCCGGAACCAAGAATGGGGGATTCGCCGCCGTAATCCGGGTCTTCGTAGTCACGCTCATTGCACTCAGGCTTGATTGGTCAGGAACATTCGCAATCATAGCCATTCTGACAATGACGCTAGGAAATGTGGCCGCGTTAATGCAGAAGAACTTCACACGACTACTAGCCTATTCAAGCATAGCCCAAGCGGGATACATTCTCATCGGCATCGCAGCGGCTAGCCCGCTCGGAATCACGGGAGCACTGTTTCACATTCTCAATCACGGGATCATGAAGACAGCCGCCTTCATCGCTGCAGCCACAGTATACAGCAGACTCTCAACCACAAACTTGGATTCATACTCAGGCCTGGGGAGAAGAATGCCAATCACCGCCTTCACATTATCAATCTCTCTATTCGCACTGGCTGGAGTACCGCCACTCAGCGGCTTCATGAGCAAACTCGTGCTCTTCACCGCCGCTGCCGACGGCCAACTATGGTGGCTGGCCATAGCTGGCGTATTGAACAGCGCTTTCTCAATGGCTTACTACGGCTGGGTGGTCAAGAGAATGTACTTCGACGATCCCCCGGTGGCAGAGAGATTGAATGAGCCAAGATTAATGATAGGCGTTCTAGTAGTGTCTTCAATAATCATAGTCATTCTGGGAGTGTATCCGGGTCCCGTGCTTGACTACCTCTCGAAAGTAGCCAACTACCTTATGCCAGTTGCCCCCATATGAGCCCCTGAGGAACCCACGCTCTAAACCACCAAACAGGAACTCCAATAAAATGCAANNCGGACCTCGTCATAGCTGGCGCCGGCCCAGGAGGATTGTACGCTGCGGTTCAAGCCCTCGAGCGCGGTCTCAGCGTTCACATCTTCGACAAGAAGAACGTTGTTGGAATTCCAGTAAAATGCGGAGAATACTTCCCCGTTCGAAAGGAAATGGAGTATCTACTTCCGAGCGCGGGAGAATATATGCACGTCTTTGATGTGCCCCAAGAAGCGATCGACAATTCTTGCAGGACGATTCGCGTTGTCTCTCCTAGGGGTCGAGAGTTCGAATTTGACTTCGAAGCATATGTGCTCGACCGAACCAAATTGGAACAGGGAATGGCGAAGAAGGTGGTAGAGTTGGGGGGTACACTCGAACTAGGATCGGCCGTCGACTTGATTGAACACGATGGAGAACTTCTAGTTGGAAAGAACGGAAACGACAGTGTCAAGGCGAAGGTGGTTATCGCAGCCGATGGTTTTCCGTCCACGGTTGCGAAATCGGCGGGGATTCTCACTAACGACTACATGACACCGAACAATATCGCCATCAACTACGAGTACTTGATGAGCGAATTGGGAGTTGATCAGTCCGTTACGGAGATGTACTTTGGAACAGAGTTTGCACCGGGAGGGTATGGTTGGATAATTCCGAAAGGTAATCGAACGGCTAATGTGGGCATAGGAATCCGAACTTCCTATTCTCAACGCAACGAGGGCAAATCATACCTAGAGTTCTTTCTCCGGCAGTGCAATTTGACAAAGACAAAATTGGACGGCGGAAAATCCGGTCCAATGATCGCAGATGTTCTGCCCGTAGATGGGCCTGTAAAACGCACATTTTCCGACCATGTAATAGCGGTGGGTGATGCTGCAGCGATGGTTATGCCGACCAATGGCGGAGGAATATCGACAGCAATGATTACTGGCGAGATAGCAGGGCAGGTCGCGGCTGATCACGTGCATGAAGGAATCCCACTTTCTGAGTATGAGCGACGTTGGAAGGCGGTCATGGGCCGAGAGATGCGCGTATCCACACATCTGAGGAGACGTGCTGATCCGTTCATGAGAAATGACTTCGCCTTCCACTTGATTATGCGCTTTCTCGGGGCAAAAGGCATCAAAGATATCATTACGTGCAGGGTCCCGAAACGTTTGGGCCCACTGATCTCTTAGTCGTTCAGATTACTCGAACCAAACTGTCAACTATCATAGCGAAGAAGAGAGCGAACAAGTAAGGACTAGACGCCTTGAAGGCTCGATAAGCCATCTTACTATCCGGATGTACGAAAAGCTGCACGTTGACGAGGACCACCCAAAGTCCGAAAACGATCGCCACCCCCAAATACAATAGACCGAACTTGCCCTCGAAGTAAATCCATAGCGAAAATGGAACCATCAGAATGACCGTCGAAACTATGCATCGCAAAGCAGTGCTGAGTTTTGTAACTACCGGTAGCATCGGGACTCGAGCTCTCGCGTAGTCCTCTTTCGTAAATATTGCAAGGCTCCATATGTGACCTGGGATCCACAATACGACCAGAGCTGCGAGCAGGACGGGAAGAAGCTCCACACCATTTGTCAGAGCGCTCCAGCCAAACATCACGGGTAGTCCACCGCTCACTCCCCCGAGAATTATGTTGAGAGGATTGCGGCGTTTCAGAAGGAGACTGTATACGACCACATTGTCGATAATGCCGAACGCGATCCAGAGAAAGGATAAGACATTGATCGAGTAAGCCAAGATGAGACCGACGGCTGAGAGCAGCAACCCCCACACCAATGCTCTTCTGGGCGTTATACGACCACTTGGAATCGGACGGTGCTTGGTCCGACTCATTATCGCATCAATATCCCGATCGATGTAGCATGTGAGAGTATCGCATCCAGCGCTTGCCGCTGTGATTGCGATTGCCGCCACCACGAAAAGTTCTGGAGTCAGCGGAAGAAGAGTGTGCTTCCAAGCAATNNGAAAGACGATTGGTGGTTTCGTGACTTCAACGTAGTTCTTCACGGTTTGGGTCGAAGTTATCTGCAAGAGTTCGTGCCCCTGACAGGATTAGGGCAGAACCTCAAGTGTGCCGTGCATGTCACCGTGGCCTGTTCCACAAAATATCGTACATATGATCGTGTATTCTCCCGGCTGTGTGGGAACAATGTGGACTGTAATCAACTGACCCGCTGGCACGGGAATTGGGACGTCCATTATGCCCTGTATGAAGAACCCATGTTGGTTGAATGATGGATCTTTTTCAAATGTGGCTCGGACGTGGAAAGTGACGTTATCGCCAACGTGCACAACAATCGGGGTCGAACGTGTATCTATGGTTCCATTCAACATGAACGACCATTGAACAGCGGTGATCTCGACAACGATGTTTTGGGGAGTGTGTGGGGGACCAATGGTCGCGGGAAGGACGTAGTATTGGTAATAGAACATTCCAGTTCCGAGCAGGAGAACGAGAAGCACCGCTGTCGCTCCTACCCACGGTCCATGGGCGCCTTCGGGTTGTGGTTGCGCCATCAAGAATCCTCCGCGACTTATTCGGCTCCAATGCGATACAGGTGAACTAATATGCCGAATGCAATGAGCCCGACGCCGATCTGCAGTAAGAGTACGTTCTTGAATCCTGAGAAGAAGGCTTGTGATGAATAGATGTCGAACAATACTTGGAATCCTAGCAATGAGACTACGACCGCGCGCCATTCGTTTGAGGTCATTTTGTAGATCGGGAACTGTTTCCGCGCGTGGGTGGGCCTGGCTCCTGGAGGGGGAGCCGTTGCCCTGAACCACATGTAGACAGCCGCATATCCCACTGCGCCAACGAGGACGACTGATCCGAAGAAGATGAACGGATTGATTTCAAGTTGGGGAATGTTGTCGAGAGCCTGGAAAATATCGTTGCCACGGAATCCCCAAACAGTAGTCAGGGCTACTTGCGCCAATCCTGCTACTCCCATGGCTGTGTAGAATGGTCTATCACGAATGGACAGTTTTTTGCTCGTATCTATGAACGGCACAACGAGAAACACTATGACGAATATCATCGGTATAACCGCTCCAGCGAGAAATCGATCTATGCCTGTCCGGATGATAGCGTACATTCCGGTTAGGTACCATTCAGGCATCGTGATACCGGCCTCGGCGGTTGGGATGAACTTGGCTCCCAACTCGACCGGGAAGAGGCCACCGATGAACATGATGGTTCCAGCAACCATTGAGACAACGGGTACATCGAGGACCAAGTATCTTGGGAAGTGTACCATCATTATCAGAATCATGAGCATGGGAAAGATGAAGACGTGAACCGAGTAGAATCTTAGAACCAAGTCAGCCAATCCGGTTCCAGCCATCAGCCGAAATGCTTCGGGCCCCATTAGTGGAGTGCTACGGGCGAGCGCCCTTCCAATGTTGATCGCCAACATCCCTCGAACGTTCAACAACAAATCGTAACCCGTGTAGGCTTCAATGATGGTCATAATCCCGATAATTATGCCCGTCACCCACAGAACCTCATAACGAAGCTTGTATCGTCCCGAGAAGTATTGGTAAAACATGTGTGCGACAGCCAGCAGCACCATAGCGTTTGAAGCGTGATAGTGGATATTTCGCAGTACTGACCC
>PMBQ01000057.1 GCA_003152955.1 Candidatus Bathyarchaeota archaeon | reverse complement strand
CTCCATGACAAGCGCCTCTGGAGCCAGAACCTTCCTGTTTTCATCCTCGCTCAATGTCTCAATGATTGGGATTCGCTCCTTGCCGCCGTCAACGAAAGTTTTCTTTTCCAGAAGCGTCCGGGCGACGCTCTGCGCCAGGGATTGAGATTTCAAAGTCTCCATCTCGTTGTTGATCTTGTTGAGCGCTGCGATGCCATCGAGTGAAACAGGCATTATGCTTTCGCTTCCTTTCGCCCCAATCAAGACGCTGGCAGTTGCTTCATATACCGGCTTCGATACGATTACATAGAGGCCAGCCAGCAACATTACGATGACAAAGGAAATGAGGATGATCCACTTGCCGCGAAGAATGACAGCGAGGTTGTTTCTACGTGGAGGCTCTGCCGAATGGTGGTTCCCATGCAGTGGATTCGGAATCAGTGTTGTGTTCATAGACATTCTGCAACAGGTAAGGGATGTTCCTCCAAAGGGTATAGAAGCAGAACCACGTTGGAGGCCAAGTTCACTGATAGCACTTTACAGACTTCAATTAACATTGTCAAGGCTGGAATCGCGAATGTCCCCAATTCAGGGGTTGGACGTTGTTCTTGGCTGCTATCTCTAATACGCTCCCCGTCCAAACAGGACAACCGGTATAGTTGCAAAGAGTATCTCCAGATCGAACATTACCGACTGNNATCTGCCAGAGCCCCGTCATCCCTGGCAGTGTTTTGTCACGCAAGTAGTAATACCCCGCATAGTCATTCTCCGGTGAAATACTGAGAAGATCACTCCATGCTAGTGGCCGCGGCCCCACCAGGCTCATCTCCCCTCGAAGCACGTTCAAGAGTTGTGGCAGCTCATCGATGCTAAACTTCCGAATCCACCGTCCAACCCGGGTGACCCGCGGATCTCTTTTGAGCAGGAACAATCCCTCCTCAGTCTGGTTGAGACGGTTCAGGTCGTCCTGTTGCGCCTCCGCATCTTTGACCATACTTCGGAACTTGAAAAATTCAAAGAATCGCCCTCCTCTCATGGACGCACGTCGCTGCCGGAATAGCACCGGGCGGCCGTCTTCGACAAGAATCGCGAGAGCCACCATGGCGAAAATGGGCGAGCAGAAGAGAATGAGAAGACTACTGCCGCAGAGATCGAACACACGTTTCAGGTGAGTCTTGATCCGATGAGTAAGGTGTTTCGGTGGTGAGTAGAGACTGATACCGGCAATATCCTTCACCCGTGAAAAGCGCAGCAACTCCTCCGATGCGCCGGAGATGACCTTGAGTTTGACCTTCTTCTTTATGCACGCAAGAACGATTTCGGAGAACCCGCCTGTCACACTTTTCGCAAGAGGTACAAATATGCGCTCAATCCCTTGTGCATCGATTGCTCCCTCAAGTTCACTAAGGGCGTAACACGGAATCGGCCGAGATTGCGGAATGACGTGTGCATGTGTCATAAAAGCGAAATGTTGTTGCAGGATGCAAGATGCAGTGTTGCACCGCTCTCCATCGCTGACAGTACATGCGAATGCCTGCACACTGTACCCGAGCTCCGGGAAGATTGTGAAACGGTCAAGAAGCTGTGCACCGATCCCATTCCAATTAACAATCATGGTACTCTGCCGCCCGTATCCTTTTCTCTGGAGACTCCGGTTGGCTATGTTGAGCAACCAACGACCAAGACCGAAAAAGAGCGGAATGAGCGCGATGAACATCAACGTGAAACGCGGAGGAAATGCCTTCCCCAGTACGAGATACATGCCGACCACGACAACAATTGTAGAATAGGCGTACGCCTTGGCGGCCTCCCGGTACTGCTCGGCGTAGGGTGCACGGTAAGCGGAACGATAAAGTCCGGTAAGGACAGCAATAGCAACGGAAACGATAGCACAAGGGATCGCGACCCCGGCTGCGTTTGCAGGCGACATTGCAGGGAGATTGACTATCATCTGCCGGATTGTGTATGCAGCCACACCAGCCAGCAGCACAGCAGCAGAATCAACTGCGATCGTCACAACGATAAAAAATGCCCGCCAGTTGCGTTGGAGAAAGGACTGCCTACGTGTCTTGCTGCTAGGCCTGTAGGCACCGCGAACTGCTTCTACGCGAGGTTCGACTTTTTCGTACATGGATATTCCCCCCGGTGCCAGCAAAGATGCACGATAGAGCGTCTCATGACGCGCCTCTTGTGATAGCCGTCTACCGGAACGACTGGGAAGTCATTCCCGGTAGAGCAATGGCAAAGCGTGTTTTGTTTGCGCGTCCGTGCGCAGTTCAGAAACGTGTTGCTGTGTGATTTGGGAAGAGGGAGTAGGATGAGATACAAACCCCTACTATTAACGTACATAATTCGTTACATTCGTGCAACAGAGCAGAAATTAATATTTGTGCTCTCTCGTGCACCGTGACGCTCGGCATATCACGTGTTCGTGTTCTGTGACGGGAAGCACGGGGATGACTTCACCTTCTCCACCTTCACTTTCATAGGAAACTTCCATTCCAGTTTCATTCACATATCCGTGTTTCTTGAAGTTCCACTTTAAACTCAGCATACCCTCTCTGACGGGAGGACCCCCCCCATGACATACCTAGTCCTCGGCGCCGGCATGATGGGCAGC
>PMBQ01000254.1 GCA_003152955.1 Candidatus Bathyarchaeota archaeon | reverse complement strand
GAGAACCTTGTCGGAGCAATCGATCCAGTGCTCTCCTCTTGTTCTTCCCATTCCCGGCAGGTCAAAGTAAATCCTCTTCCACCCTGGTCTGCTAGAGAATATTGGTTCCATACAGCCTTTCATTAGCCTGTGATCAGGGGAGAAACCATGTATCATCAGAACCGGTATACCGTCGCCGCACGTCTCGTAGTATATGCTCACGTTACCCAGATCACAGAACAAAACGATCTCCCCTGAAACTCCTCTCGAACTACTCTTACAGCCGATATACGTTTGGTTCGCCGTCAAAAAAAAGTGTGGGGGTCTAGTGGTGCGCACATACACAAAATACCCCTTCCTGTAAGGAAAGTGTCCCCCTAACAACCCCTCTTCTCCGCGTTTCGCGCAATCTTTCGAATGCGCGCAGACTATTGCGCGACAGCTCGTGTCATGGCAGTTCTACACATAGCGCGACGTACGCGTGACATGCAGAGAAGTAGGAGAATTCAGCCCAACGACCAAAATGACGTCATGAGCCTCTCGACAGCAATCCCATACTCGGACGTAGTGGTTACTGAAACGTTCTGGCATACGGTGGTCAAGCAGACTAAACTAGACAAGCTATATCGAACGTGTGTCCTGAAGTCTGTAAAACAACTCGCCTCGGTCTTAGGAGCCGATTGAGCATGACATTGCTAAACAGTCATCGCTACCATGAGCATCCAAGGGTTCGTATCGGTGATGAACACGTAACCCAAGACTTGAACATCCATCTTCCCCAAATTCTCAAGAAAAGCTTCAAGAAGGTCTCTGCGTCCTGACTCAATAAGTTGAAAAATAAGACTAAGGTATCCAGACAAATGAGTCCTGTCGACTAATGTGACTTTCGCTTGTCGGAGCCGGGGATGGGAATCAGCATGCAAGTCTGGGCATGCATGATGAGGCCAGCTTTGACAGGCATTGGTAGCAATATACTGGAGATTACAGTCCCATGCGCTAGCAAGCTTTTTTAGTCGGACAGTGTCGGAGAGCGCGCCCTGTGATTTCATGCGGAATCTTGGTGACGCAATTGTCGCGTTGGCACTTGTGCTTGCGATTCTGGGAACTATCTTCGAGGGCATAGGATACAATGAGAGCCTTCCGATTGTGACCTTGACGAGCACCCGATCTTATACCAGCACCACTACGGGGGTAAGCACGATTATCAGCACGACATCGTCTGTGATGAACGTAGTCAGTACGAACGCGCTTTACACGGCCCGTTTTTTCTTGCTTGACGAAAAACTCTGTTACTACGATTTCCGCGTTGTGAACCTCACAAAAGGTCAGGTGTATGTTACGGTCACTGGGGCAACCTTCTGGATTCTATCCCCGGATGACTATGTGAGATGGATGGGCAGAGGAGGGACCTGCTTAGGTCCAGCACCATCCGAAGGCGGCTTGGAAGTATCTCCTGGCGGGGTAGAAGTGCCTTCCAGCGGACCATACTATTTCGTATTCCTGAGTCAAGGAGATACTAAGTATTCTCAATCCCCAATTGCCCCGCTTGTCACTATCAGTGTGTACAGCATACAGCAAAGTCAAATCACTAGAATCGTGAAGAACGTAAATTATTCAACGGAGGAGACCGCATTTTCAACAGGAACCGTCGCGTACATTGCCGAGCCCGTAGGGTATGGCCTGATATTCTACCTTGGGAATGGATTGATTGTTGCCGCCGTAGTCGCTTTGGTCATTAGTAGTACTAGTGCCAAGCGATCGCGCTCTCGCAGTGGGCGGCAGTTTACATAGTGTGTGTGGTACTAATGGTGCGAGCACCTGAAATTGAATCATGGATTTTGCGTATGTGGGCACCAATAAATTGCGCATGCGAAACTGCCTGCAACACACAAGGGCAGGTCACAATAGGCCCGATAGTTGCTCCTCCTTTCAAGGTCAAGTTCAATTCGCTCAGCTAGAGAGTTGTTCTATCGAGAACCACTTCTTTGGTTGAAGTCTCGTAGACGAAGTCTGCGATCTTCGGGCGTCATGAATGAGGTCTATTGGATCGCGGAGGTGAGAAAGAAAGATGGTGAAAGTAACCGACGAGGGAATATTCCCAGTCTCCCGCGAAAAGGTGTGGCAGTTAATTTAAGCTCATGCCACCGACCCACAAGGAATACATCCGGCTCTCAAATCCGTGAAACCGCTAAACAAGGATGGCAGCAAGGTGGAGCAACTATCGGACATGAACTGACAGACGGTCAAGATGGTCCTTCAAGTTATACCGAACCCCCCTAACACCCTGACCCTGGAATACTTAGAGGGCTCCGTCACAGGCAAAATGGTCAACACGTACACCGAAGTTTCTGGCGGAACCAAAGTCATCACCGAATGTGACATGAAGTCCCAATTCATGGACGACAAGCAGGTGGAAAGTACTGTCAGACAAATGCTCAACAGTGGCTTCGACGACGACTTCCGCTACCTAAACACGAAAATGAAGTAGCGAACCCGCTACAATGCAGGAACCTCCTTGCATTCCTTTTTCTCTCTGGTTTTTGTTGTTACATAATTAGCTGGAGTATTCAGACCCCCCGTCCCCCGTTACCTACAGGATATGCCAACCCTCCCACCGCTTCCTTGGAGAGTCCAAGGAAAACTCTTTAATGATTTGTTTCGACGCGAATGCCATGTCAAAAGCAAAAACGACAGGAAACGGAACGAAGGAAAATCCCTGGCTTCTTAAAACACCCCCGGGAACATCGGAGTTCACTGCCTATCGTGACGAAGCACTCAATCCAACTGCATTGGTGTGTAAGGTCGGATCAACAGAACTTCGCTACAATTTACGTTGCCTTGAGGACCTACATGCGATGCTCAAGAAACATGGTGATTGGATGGAGTTAGGAAGTGCAGATGAACAGAAGTCTGCGAAGTAGGGAACTGTTGAAGCATGGGCACGTTCATCTAAGAATCCTGTTAGTGGTGGGTATGGCTTGAAGAAGGGGCTGCGTGGACGATTTGGAATGTATGTGCCGCCTGTCATGGAGGCACTAGGACTTGCAGAGGTAGAACATAACCCGAAGAATAATCGCATGAGAGCTTTGTAGACACTGCAGAATTAGGGCATGTAGGACCGCACTGCGCATTGCCCTTCCGGTTATTTCTACCCGCGAGAAAGCATTTCTTGAGCTTTGTACCATATTTCACCAATTAACTCTTGATCTGTTTTAGGTTCGAGAGTTATCGATAGGAATCTGTCACTAGAAATTACGATGAGCTCGTCGAAGTGTGTGTGGCACTAATGGTGCGGGCAACAGAACTTGAACCCCTGGCAGTTCGCGACTCCAGTACTACTGTAGACTTCACCTTTTTCTATCAGTAGAAGGGGCGATAGCGTACGCGTGAGTTGGCAACTGTCAATGCAGCTTGAAGTCTGATTTTGTTGACCTATACTAAATGCACATGCTACTCAGTGACGTCAACGTTGCATGGCAATTGAATTTGTACGTAATTAAATTATATTTACGAGTTTTGCAAAGTCTCATATATGTGAAGCTGTACATGGATGGTGTGAATAGATTTGGCAAAAGAAGTAACGTGTAGTCCTCCCTGCAGTTTCCGCGTTAGAAGCGAAAAAGATGACGAGATTGTAACGATGGTACAGCAACACGCGAAGAACATCCATCAAAAAGATATGGGCCGAGAAGACGTACTAAAAATGGCAAAGACCGTTTAGGAAACTCACGTCCCACTCTCCTTAACTGCGATAAGTGGACCTTGAGTACTCGCGATTTTCTTGCGGTACTCTCTTTTTTCTTTATGCTCTATGTTTCGGTTTTCAAGATGTTTTAGTTGGATAATGGCTTAGCGAACTTCAGATTCAATGCCTTCCGCGATTGAACGTATTCTCATTGCTTCTTAGCGTAGAGTGAAGTGACTTTTTCACTGCGCTTCGAAGGAAAAGCATGCCTTCACATCACAATTTCTGAACCTGTCCAACACAATAACATGTCAGCCCCGAAGGGTACTGGTAGAGTGTGTAGTACTCATGGTGCGCACCTGCCCCAGCAAAACTGCGAAATCCGATGATCACCACCAATACCAGCTGGTGGCAAACTATCAGCTGACAGAATAGACTCTCCTCACTGCGAGGTACGAAATCAACTCCAAGCCAGCTAACGATTCATCAAAGTAAACACACTATGAAATGATGCAGGAAAGGGAACTTTCAAATGCAGAGTCAAGCAATAAACGGTAGAATTCACTTTGTCTAGAATCAACTTAACTCAGTTACGGGAAACCCTCGTTCAATCTCGAGGAAGGTGGGAGACAGAAGCTGTAGAGAGAGAGTACGCACTAGGTTACGTGCCAGGTCCATCCGATGATCCTCTTGACATACGCGAATTCAGTTCAACGGTCAACGCATATCATTCTACAGTTGCAGAAGCAGTCCGGACTCGAGCTCGTATTCCTAGCACCTACCCTCCCACGTTTGACTGGCGGAATGTCTCCGGCAAAACCTTCATCACCCCCATCAGAGACCAAGGAAATTGCGGCGCCTGTGTTGCATTTGGTTGTGTGGCAGCAGTAGAAGCAGCTGTGTTGATTAAAGATCAGTCTCCAGATCAAAATTTTGACCTTTCGGAGGCGCACCTGTTCTATTGCCATCCAAATGTGCCCAGCAATGTGTCATGTGAATCGGGATGGTATCCTGACGCAGCTTTGACATCGTTACTGGATCCCGGAGTTGTTGATGAATCATGCTATCCTTATAGAGCCGGTGATCAACCTTGTCGAGTCTGTCAAGACTGGCAAAATCGAGTGACAAAGATCATCCGATGGCAAAAACTCAGTTCTCACGTTGATATGAAATCATGGATTTCGAAGCGCGGGCCAATCGTAACTTGTTTCAGTGTTTATGACGATTTCTTCCACTACAAGAGCGGAGTGTACCACCATGTAAGCGGAAGCTTGGC
>PMBQ01000077.1:3166-3440 GCA_003152955.1 Candidatus Bathyarchaeota archaeon | reverse complement strand
AGATGACGCGGCGTGATCTTCCGTCCATACATCTGCACCACTTTGCCTTCCAGATTGAAAATCGGAATCACCACTGAGCCGTTCAAGTGCTCGCGTCCGTTCTCGCGTAGAACCCCCAGCCGTTGCAAGCGTCCCCGGATTTCCACTCCAACGGCGCGGGTTTTGTCCGGCAGCCGGTAGTTGATCGTGCGGTTGGCAAACCCCAAACGAAAATGCTCCATCATCTCCCCGGATTTCAGACCCCGCCCTTCCAGATACTTCATCGCCTCCGGCG
>PMBQ01000077.1:0-3125 GCA_003152955.1 Candidatus Bathyarchaeota archaeon | reverse complement strand
TCCTTTCGCAGAAGCTCAACCGCATGACGAAAGCTGATGCCCTCGGCCCTCATTACCCAATCAATCACTGTGCCTTCGGTGTTGCACTCCCCTTTGCAGCTCCAGACGTTTTTTGCCGGATCGATGCTCAAGCTTGGCTTGGTATCCGCGTGGAAGGGACACAACCCGATCAGTTCCTTTCCGCTGCGCTGTAACTTGATGCCCCGCGCCTCGGCTAGCCGTTGCACCGAAACCTCCCGTTTCAGCCGCTCGATCTCGCTCCCCGGGATACGCGCCANNACGTGCTATAACATATAACGTCAAGCGATTTATCGAATAGGCCATAAACTGCCTTTGCCATGCCTAAGAGACTTAAATTGCCACCGTTGGATTTTGGTAATGAGACCCTTGGCCAGCGGTTGGCCCGGATTCGGAAAGAACGGGGTTACACCCAGGTTGAGCTGGCGGAGAAGATCGGTATTATTCAGTCCCTAATCTCTGACTACGAGACAGACCGTCTCCGTCTATCGGCTGAGATGGCCGTACGTTTCGTCATGGCGCTCAACGTAAGCACGGATGAGTTGCTGAATCCCAAAGCAAAGAAGCGCCCAGGCAAGCAGCCCAGCCGTAAAGTGATGCGGCGCGTGGAACAGATTGAGAAGTTGCCTCCACAGCAGCAGATGATTCTCCTAAAGACGATTGACACCTTTTTGCGCGGAGCATCCGGCCTCTAGTTGCCGTACTAAGGAACATGAGCATTTCAGGCACACTTAGCAGCTCTATCGGAGCTATCGTCTCGTTGGTGACAGCTTTGGGTATTGGTAGCGCGGTTGGCACATTCTTCGGTGCGTTCTTTCAGTCACGGTTTGAACATCAGAAGCACCTCAACGAACGAGAACACGAGCTGAAGCATAGGCGCTACCTGTGTATCATGAACCTCATGCTCGCGAAGCTAGACCCTAAAACCGGACTGCAACACATCCTTGAACATAGGTCGGATTTGAAAAACCTCGAAGATTTGGATAGAGAGATTCACACCGAGTTGTTTGCCGCAGTCCTGTTCGCCAGCGATGATGTCGTATCCTCGATGGCTGAGTTTATTCGCAAGCCAGAGTACCGTTCCTATGTCAGCACAGCGGCAGCTATGCGCCGAGATTTATGGAACAAGAAGACTTCGATTAACGAAACCGCGCTCAAGGTCGTGAGTGAAGAGATGTTACTAGAGAAGCTTACGCAAGTTTCATCTTCCGCGCGTTAGCACCTTTCAGGAATGAGAGGCCCATGCCTTTCATAGTTGGCTCAGGCCCGCAGCGAAGCAGCAGTCAAGGACGTGAGGAACGCACGTCACGGCAGCGGTCGCGATCATTGAATGCAGTGGGAGTGAAGGGCATCTCGGCTTGCATTCATAGTCAACTGCGATACTTTTTTCTCCTTGTGCTTCGAGTCACGTGAAATACAATTCCTATGATGCGAATATTTCTGGACATCTGGCACAACGACATCTTCAAGTCAACCGCGCTGATCGTGCTTGGCTTCATTCTGGCTCAGGCAGAGCATCTGTTCGCATCGCGAAGGGAGAGACGGAAGGCAATTTCGCGTGCCCTGGCTGAACTTCTAGACGTTCGTTATCAGTTTGTTGCAACAGAAACTCTCTGCCGAGCGATGGAAACATTGGGACCAATACCTGCACAAGCAAAGTCTCAGCTTAGGCTTGTTATTGATTCATTTCTTCCTGACTGGAAAGAACTGCACAGTCGTTACGATGAAAGCGTGACGACTCTCGCGGGTCTTGATCCGCTGCTAGCCTTTCGAATACGGTCAAAAGATTTAGTTCGACCCTACATTCAGCGTGTCCACGCTATCATGAGCCAAGACGCTCAAGCCGCGACTGCTCTTGCGCCAATCTTTGCTCAGACGACACTCGACAGAGTGGAGCCAGAGTTGAAAGCTGCGATCCTGAAACTGGCATTGAAGCGCGGACTGATCACGTGGTACAAAGTGCGGTGGGCCTTGAAGCGAGGCGCGTCAATGGCTGATGAGTTAAATGGCTTCATGAAGTCGTTCAAGGCCATCATCGATACGCAAGCGAAAGCAGCAGGGGTTGCCTCTGCTGCACAACCAACTTCCCCGACTACATGAGTTCGCATGGAACTGTTCATCACGGTTATTGCTCTGCTGGCCGCTATTTACGCCATCGTACCTCGTGAGCGCCAGTTAGACTTGAGGCTTCGAATCAGCCTTTTCGATCGTGTTGTGATCGCATTCAGTTGCGTGACAGTTCTCTGCTTGGAATTCTACGAATTCCTTCAATCTCACATTTCAGTCGTTCCAGTTGCTGCCAGATGGCCAACAGGCCTCACGCCTAAGAATGCAATGTATCTGGTAATGCTGGTCGCTGCTGTGGTGCTCTGGTTTAGAATTCGATTCACCCATCTGACCAAGAGTAAGGTGGTTAAGTTCCGCGAATTGGTTGAAGAACTGTACTGGGCAGAGAACTACGGTGAACTGTTCGCGCTGGTCCAGAGACACTTGAAGGAACTGTTCAGAATCTACGAATCCGACTTTGCTGTGTCTCGTTTTCGCAGCCGCCTGATTGCTCTAAGGTTGCCCAGGTTTGAAGACCTCCTAAAGGAACTCCATGCACCGGATGTGACACATAGGCGTTTACACAAGCGTGTCGCAGACCGTGCTTTCTCTCTTTTGTTGCCCGTATCATCAGGTATCGTCAAGCTTCTGCCAGAGTATGGCCAAGCACAACAGACAGCAAGAGAACTTGTTCGGGGAGTATTTCTTTCACCTAGATTTCTGACAGCGCTAGTGCGCACACGCCCGTATCTTGGACTAGAAATCATTCGTCATTCCAAACCTTCCTTTGAACGAACCGATTTTGTTGCTCTATACCTGAAAGAACTGTTGCGAGACTCGGAAAGTGTCCTATATAGAGAACTGCGCAACAGTCAGAACATGACTGGCTACCGTTACGTCATCGGAGAGGCAAACCCGATAATTCATTTCTTCTTCGCTGACATCAGCGTCGCACACAACAATAGGGTCTACAAGGCTGTTGGGGATTTCATGGAAGTCTATCTCGACGAACTTGCACGAGACCCCGCCAGCGACCCAAATAACCGCTCCGCACGGTACTT
>PMBQ01000208.1 GCA_003152955.1 Candidatus Bathyarchaeota archaeon | reverse complement strand
AGACGCCTAATGCGAACGACGTTTACTCTGTGGATCCTCACATTTAGTTTCGGAGTGCTGTTCTATATCTGGTACTTTGTTCTGTAGAGCCACGTGAAGGACTCATTTCTGGAGTTGCTTCAATTTCAAACAAAACTCAGGTATACTCATTCGAACGCTTGTCGAAGATTCGCGGATTCCTCACTCGCTCTTGCGTGAATGATGTATTTTACGGAGTACTTTCCGAAGCCCGAATGAGTTGCTTGAATTCTCGAAGATCAGTTCCAAATTCAGTACTATTGGGAAAAGGTAGAACCAGAAGACTAGCGGGAAGTCTTCTTGCGTCCAGGAGCATCTGCAGAAGGCAAAGGTCAACATCAGGTTCAGACCTAGAAAAGCTCCTATTGCAGCTCCGACTCGCGTCGCTACTCCTGGTAAAATGAAGGTCCCAATGATCGCTTTGACCACAGTAATCGCGATGACTAGCGAGCCTGTGTAGTTTGAGGCGAATTTGACTAGCTCACTGTAGCCTGGAATGTAGCTTCCGTTGGCCGCTGTACTTACGAGGTCGTTGACCCAGGACCTATCAAACCATTTCATTACTGAAAAATAGATCCAGTATGTTCCAACCACTATCCGAAGCATCAGCTGCCAGATCGTCTGTACTCATGGCCCAAGCCCATGCTCCATGTTTGTGGCAGATCCGTAAAGCAACGGTCGGTTCTGTGTTCTCAAATTTCTTTCTTCTTTGCAAAAGGAGCCACGCTTAGCCAGAGAACGACCAACCAAACCACCGATATGAAGGACATCAACCACAAAAGGTACATGTCGAACGGTGCGTAAAAACGACTGAGGCCGTCTACAATCGTTGGCATAAGCAAGTAGAGCTGCGGCTGGAGCGCGCTGTGCGCAACGGCGAAACACATCGGCACTATCCAGAGCCATCGCGAGGGCAAATCTCCTCGAAGAAGAACAAATAGTGCAAAGACAATCACCAGGTTCTGTTCAGAATTCCAAGGTCGCAAGGTGAAGAACACTGCTGCAGACAGAAGCGCATAACGCAACGTATTCTGCGGTCTTCGAAACAGCCCGTAGGCTACTAAAACCAAAGTTCCGAATGGGGCTAAATATCCTGCCCACCACAGATTAGAGGGAAGTTGTTCGGTCCCGGTTCCCAATGTCACGAAGTTGAAAAGAGACAAAGCACCCGCCCGACCAAACCAACTGGAGAAACCGTTCGTCACCGTTGTAATCGGCCAGCCAAGGACGGCGAACGGAATCAAAAACATCCCTGCAGACGCGACAAGTGTTTCAATTACAAATCTTGCACCCCATCGAATGGGTTTGGCGCTCAACCGCGAGGAGAACGCTGGAAGGATTACCAGAGCGAGAGGCTTTATCATGAGAGAGGTCGAAAGGAAAAGCGCTGAACTGCTTGCAGAGTCTGTTGCTCCCAAGGCTAATATCGCGAGCACTGTAGCAACATTGTCAGGTTTTCCCCAAGTTACAGTGATAGCGATAAGAAACACATTGAGAAGGAAAAATCGCCAACCCTTCAAGCCTCTTGAAAATGCCAGATAGGCCAACAACACGTTGGCCGCAATTATTGGTATCTTTGAGAGAAAATTGAACAGGAAAGGCTGGCCCGCTGAGAGAAAATAACAGAGTCCCAGGTAAAGAGCCCAGAGCGGCGTCTCGCCTATACCTTGGACTTGTGGACCGTACCCCAAAGCCATCCATCCCGTAAGTGTGCCGCCCAAATACGGTGAGATTCCATCAACAATGTTCCTGCCTGCCACGTACGCAACTCGGAAGTCATAGCCATGCGCGAGAAAAATCGACAGCACGACCTGTAGAGNNAGCTTGATGCCACTAGCCCTTCGCTATGTTTGGGCCGTCTCATCTCAACCTCGTGAAGATTAGGTCTGTAAAAGCTTCGAAGGGCTTCCCGACCAGCTCATAGCCGTTTCTTCCTGCATATTTCATGATTCGATGTTGGATTGACCCTTTCGCGATGGCAAACTTAAGTTTGAATTCCGAGAATTCACCGTTGTACATCAGAGCGTGATCAATCAGCCTCCAAGGTGAATACTGCCAGTCCTGTTCTCTCATTCGATCCTTCACCCTGTTGTAAAGGCCCGTACCAGGAATAGGGTAGGGCAGACTGAATGAAACGTAGTCAAGTGGGAGTTCCGTGGCGAGTCTCACTGTTCTCAAGATCGTTGAGTCATCTTCGCCAGGGTATCCGACAATGAAGAACCCCGCCGTTTCGAGACCCGCTTTCACACCAACTTCAACCGCTCTTCGAACGTCACTTACGGTGATCTGTTTTCGCATTTCCTTAAGAATTCCATCATCCCCAGACTCAATGCCAAAGAAGACTCGTCGGCATCCAGCCGATTTCATCGCATTTGCCATGTCCAGATTGAAGGTGTCTACCCGTGACAAACATTCCCACTTCAAATCTAGATGGCGAGTCTTCATCCCTTCACAGACCTCAAGAACCCTTTTCGTACTCAATGTGAAGCAGTCATCAGAGAACCACACCCAGTCATAGCCAAGCCTCGAGATATCCTCCAGCTCTCTAACGACATTTTCTGCCGATCTTGCTCTGAAAGTCCGTGAAAAGATAGGACGACTACAGAAGTCGCAATCGAAAGGGCAACCTCTAGTCGTTATGATCGACGTCTCCTTCCGGCCGAAACGTTTGGAGAAGTAGTCTTGGTAGGCAGCGTTATCGTAGAGATCCCTAGCTGGAAAGGGTATCAAGTCAAGATTGCTTGTTGGAGGACGAGTGGGTGTCCTTACAGCCAACTCCATAGATGTGCCTCCCCCGTTCTCTGCTCTGAAGCAGATTCCCCTGACTTTCGACAGATCGAGGCCTTTCTCCGATGCTTGAACCAATTCAAGCATAGTCTCCTCTCCTTCCCCGACGCAGACAAAGTCGAATGCTTCCAGATACTCTTCGGGATAGAGCGTGGGTAGAGGCCCCCCAGCCACCAAGATTTCGCACTCCCCTCGTAGAATCTTGGCTAGATTGATTGCCGAGCTCTTCATCGAGAACATCGAGTAGATACCAATCACGCGAGGAGAGAGCGCTCTAACTGCTTGAAGGACTTGATTCTCATTGATGAATGTGCAATCGATTATCTTCACAGAACATCCGTTGTTTCGAAGTCTGGAAGCGATGTATCCTAGGCCAAGTGGAGGGAATCTAAATGGAGATCTATCCCTTGTCGGACTAAAATACGGATAGATGAGTACAGCATCAGTCAGAATCTATACGCCTCCCAAAAGATCAAAACGATACCCTAACACTTTCGACGGTGGAATTCCATCGTACACAAGATTGAGCCCAGACCACGATATGCGATTTTCGATCACTTCTCTGCCTCTGACTATTCGCCACCCATCAGGTTGGCGCAATTTGAAACCTACTCCCAAACCCGGAGAACTCAACGTTGCCCATTTAGCTGAGGTAGGACTCCAAGGTTCGATTTGCCCCCCCTCGAGTTTACCACCAAAGGAGTCACGGTACTCCGTAAACATACTCCCCCCCTGTTCATTTCCAATGATAAGCGCCCGAAGCCCCTCCGTCACCAGACGCTCAAAGTCAACAAGGATCTGTAGACCACCCTCGCTTTGCTCATAGGATACGGAGATCTCCCCCTTCGAGCATGATCCCACGTACTCATTCCTGAGGCCCATAATGCTGACAATGTCAAGCATCATTGTTGCTACAACATGCAGGCTGCGGACTCTACGATACACTTTTTCTAGAATACGGAGAAAACGCGCCGCGCAACTCCCGCGTCTGATTGGTGTTCCACGAAATCTTTTCGATTCGATTGCATCCATGTTATAGATCTTGGTGACCGATAGAACACTCTTCGTATCGTCCACAAAAGTTGCAGCGTTTAGTGAAAAACGGGCTCCATCTGCATACACGCATATAGGGGCGCCTATGCCGAGACCTTCTTCAGCGAGCTCTCCTCCATTGAGAACGAGAACAGCTCCTTTCTGCAATTTTCTGGTTTGAAGAGCGTAGGGGCGATTATCAGCATAGATTCGAATCGATACGCTTGGACTCAGATAGAAATCAGCTTTCTCTTCTGACAAGAGTTTTCTCATCAACCACTTCTCCGAGCCTTTGAAGCCTGCCGATACCGAAACAAAACATTATCAGTAAGCCGAACTCCTATCATTTTCCTCGTGCCTTGGCAATCTTACTCCGGATATCCTCGATTTCCTCCTTGGAGATTTTGTCGAGGCAACCATAAATCTTAGGCACAATAGATTGGCCAAAGGCGTTGACAAGTCTATCCAACGCCATGGTCACAACGCTCAGGTGAAGAGCGGGAGATGACGCGGCTTGGTACAGGTATTTCCTCCCATCCTTCCCCACAACTCTCGTTCTAGCTACCATTCCCTTTTTTTGTGCAATCTATCAAGAACTGTGCTGACGGTCGTGTAACCCAAATGGGGGCTACCGACTTTTTCGATGACCTGTCGCGCTGTAGCTTTGCCGAGCGGTTGTACTGCACCCAAGACTTCTGCTTCAAGTCTTCCGATTGACAGTGATGACCGAATCTCCTATGATTGTAGTATCTAGAAACCTAACTCATGTGACTAACGCCGTTGAAAGCCAAACTACTTTCGACGTTACCAAGTGATTGGACTGATAAGGGCAGCGGAGGAATGTTCCACTTTTTTCGTTTCTCTCGTCCATGGTTATCAGTACCGCAAGAATTTTGGAAATATCTAGCTTATTCACGATCCTCTGACCAGTCGTTGACGTTCATAGGATCNNTCGACCGCCGTCACGCCGGATGAGGAGATGCATCTCCGGTGGCCGCGATAACGCTTATAGTGACACGAGAGCTCTTGCCATTACAAATGGTGGCACATGCCAGACCCACAAAAATACGTTGCTCCAAGCTGGGATAGGACCTATGAAATGCTCCTCGACATTGCTTTGAAGATAAGAGATTCAGGGTTCAAACCAGACTACATCGTAGGGGTTTCCAGAGGAGGGTGGGCACCAGGAAGAATCCTGTCGGACCTGCTTGAAAATACTCATACGGTCAACATCAAGATAGAATTCTATCTGGGCATTGGGAAGACCTCTCGAAACCCAGTTGTAACTCAACCTCTTGCAGAAGACATCGCGAAAAAGAACGTTCTAGTGGTTGACGATGTCTCGGATACCGGTAGAAGTATGAAAGTGGCGATGGATCATATGCTGGGAAAAGGCGCGGCTGGAGTCAAAACAGCAACAGTATACTTCAAACCTCAGAGCATCTTCAAGCCAGACTTCTTCGCAGAATCAACCAGCGACTGGATCATTTTTCCTTGGGAAAGACTGGAAGCCACCAAGCTCCTAATTCAAGATGCGCGATCAAATGGCCGTGGCATTGAGTCTGTTCGAAAGACGTTGAAAGAATGTGGCATTCAAGACCGAACGATAGACTCTCTCCTTCAGCTCGCGAACAGTGGGACGTAGCCATTGTTCTTCCAACTGCCTGAGTTAGCCGTGCATGTCTGGATTTCTGCCTTCGCAATGAAACCGGACGATTTTGACTTGGTCTTGCGTGGAGTTCAAGAGAAATATCCAGATGTCAGTGTGCAGTTCGTGGATCTGGATAGTGTGCCAGGATCACGCTACCTATTTCTGGCAACACTTAACGCCTTGAAATCATTCCGCTCTAAGCAACCAATCTCGAAGACTCTGAGTATGGAAATCCTGCTTTACGTGTCTGCTAGCAGACAGATTGTCGAGGCCATACGACTTGTCGGCATCAGTTCGGAGACGAAGAGAATTGCAGTTTTGTCTGTCGGAAATACCAAGGAAGAAGTGTCAGGCACGGCTGCCTTGCTAAACCGGATGCTTAATCACACAAACAGCGATGCGCTTGTTGACGTTTGGTCAACTGCAAGAATCGAGAACGTTCTCTCTCTTTTCCATATAGGTTGCAAGGAACTCAAGGCCACCCTTAGGAAGAATGAGCCTAGGCCACAAGCGGTCGAACGCTTAGCCATAGACNNCGCGCTCCACTGATAATACGTCCTCAGGCTCAATCAGAGATAGACCAGCTAGTTCACCGAGTATCTCAATCATTAATATTCTATCTGGGGAATCGAGGTCAACAGTCCGCGCTATGCGCTTTGCAACGGTGTCGATGATGGTCTTGCTTGAAAGACCCGTGTGCCGTTTCTCGACAGTTATCCTGAACTTATCTTTCTGCCCAATACTATTCGCAATGTCGAGAGCAGCTTGCTCAATCGATTGTATTTGAGCTTCGACAATCCGCTGAATTGGAACCAACTTCAACGTGTACTTGAACTCCCAAGGTCTCTCCTTCAAGAGGGCCCGCAAATCTCGGATGGCCTTGATTGGATCAAGTTTTGTCCTGGCAACAACCAAACCAATAACAGAGGTTGTTTCGATAGTCGAGCCACGATCACCAACCTCACCGAGAAGATACCACATCTCGCTGCAGGTATTCCTCTCGTTACCCCTGCTCGTGGAGATGATTAGGTTGAAGTCGTTGAGCAATCGGCACACCGTGGAAGTTCGAGATGTAGGACAGGCACTATAATAGCTATCTCGATCGCTGTCTGAGGCAGCGGAGAACCTCAGCCCTAGCAATCGGGCCTTCTCGCAGAACAACAAGATGCTCTTTGGTCAGATCAACGACGGTGGAAGCAACACCTACTGGCAATCTGCCTCCATCTAGAACGATATCAACCCGGTCTCCCAATTGGGTCACAATTTCTTCGACTGAAGTTGCTGGAGGTTTGCCCGTAAGGTTTGCACTCGTTCCAACCAAGTACCCTGAACACAATCCCAGCAGCTGTTGGCAGATTGCGTGTTTTGGAGAACGCAATCCGACAGTCCGCTCGGGTGAGAGAGCGGATGAGAGCTCATCTCTTGCGGGGAGAACTAGGGTAAGCGGCCCCGGCCAATATGCGTCAATTAGTCTCCTTGCGCTCTCGGAGAAAAAAGCCAAGCGTTCCGCATCATCAATGCTCTTTACGAGCACAGGCATCGCCTTATCTCGTTTCCCTTTTGCAGCAATCGCTTTCACGATCGCAGGCGTGTTGAACGGGTCGCAGCCCAATCCGTAGAGCGTGTCGGTTGGGTAGCAGATGAGCCCGCCTTTGGTTACCGTCTCAGCGGCGACCGCCAATCCTTCTAAGTCAGCCTTGATGACGCGTACCATGAAAATCGCCGATCATATTGCGCTGAGCACTGCATACTGCTTAAAGACTAGCCTGTTAGACAGTGGATTTGTGCCAAGCTGAGACACAAATGTTCGAGATGCCAAATATGAAATGATGGCACGCATTGTGGTTCATGGCGGAGCTGGGTTCTGGAAAAGAGACATCCGACGCGGTCTGCTAGGTGTTAGTGCGGCCGCATCTCATGGCGTGGACATTCTTGGACGTAGCGGATCGGCTTTGGACGCGGTCGAGGCGGCAGTATGCGTAATGGAAGACAACCCTGTCTTCAACGCTGGCAAAGGTTCATCGTTAACCTTGACAGGGACAGTGGAGATGGACGCGGCCATAATGGACGGTCGCGACCTTTCGGCAGGCGCTGTGGCTCTAATCCATCGAGTCAAGAACCCGATTCGCCTTGCTCGTATCGTTATGGAGAGGACGGATCATGTGTTGTTGGCTGGAGAAGAAGCAGAGCAACTCGCGATCGCTTTCATGCTGCCTCAAGCCAATCCCATGACTGCTTACAGACGACGAATGCTTCTCAGACTCAAGAAAGACAGGCGAGGTCAGCGAACCAACTGGGTTGAAAAGAATACGAACCTATTGAACGAACACCCCGACCTCCTTAGAACGGATACGGTAGGTGCTGTTGCTTTGGATGACGAGGGCAACTTTGCGGTTGCTGCCTCCACTGGAGGACCTATGATGAAGCTGCCCGGCAGAATAGGAGATACCCCTCAAATAGGTTCGGGGCTTTATTCAGATAATCTGGCTGGCGCAGCAACGGCGACCGGACTGGGTGAAGTTGCCATCAAGCTGGCTCTTGCGAAGACCGTGTGCTCTCATATGGAAAGTGGCCTGACGGCACACGCAGCAGCAATGCGAGCTGTGGAAACCGCTTCAAAGCGCTTGAGAGGAGAGGCTGGGATAATAGCGATCGATCGCGTTGGTCATGTGGCTGCAGTACACAACACACCACTAATGCCCTGGGCATTTTCAGACACTAGGATGAATAAACCGAAAGCTCGCAAGAACGGAAAAATAGTTGTCCCCGTACGAGCCGTGGCGTAGCAGGTGACAGGCATATCAGCATCTTCAGAATTGTGTCTGATTAATCGCAAATGCTCCAAAATCAGCCAAAAGCTTTAAAGTCTCACATCGAGGGGGTTAGACGAGCTTCCAGCGCTGGAGATTTTTCTCTTGAATGCAGAGGAGAATTGGGATAACGGCGGAGAGGAAGACGACTGGACAGACGATGAATGGGGCGAAGATGAAAGCTGGGGAGAAGACGAGGAGTGGTGATTCAGCGCAGCTGAAACTTCACTTCAAACTCAATCTAACAGAGAGTCTAATTTTACTCCTCTAAGAGGTGCAACAAGATGCTACGTGTAGCTACGCTGGACAAAGAACACTGTAAACCAAACGATTGCGGGATACCATGCTACCGTTTCTGCCCTGAGGTTCTCAATCGAAGATATGCGATCAAGTTCATAGCCGGACAAAAGAAACCGATAATCGATGAGGACCTTTGTACAGGCTGCGGGATATGCATCAAGAAATGCCCCTTCGACGCGATAAGCATCGTCAAGCTGCCCCAGGAACTCGACGGCGAATGCATCCACAGTTTCGGAGTTAACGAGTTCAAACTCTTCCGACTCCCCATTCCACGTGCTTCAACCGTCATAGGCCTCATCGGCAGAAACGGAACCGGAAAAAGCACAGCACTGAGAGTCCTCGCCGGTGAACTGACCCCGAATTTTGGCACACCTGAGACCCAAGGCAATTGGGAAACAGTGCTTTCACGCTATCGCGGAACCATCCTCTATGAATATTTCCAGAAGGTCACAACAAAGACACTTAAAGTTGTAAACAAGCCACAGCATATCGACAAGGTCGGATCGTTCCTTGAGGGTAAAACGGGAGAACTGCTGAAGAAGGCGGATGAGCGCGGAAAAGTCACCGGCCTTGTCGACGAACTTGATCTTGAGCCACTTCTCGAAAGGGAGGCTAAGGTGCTCAGCGGTGGTGAACTTCAAAGAGTAGCGATAGCCGCTGCAATTTCTAGAGATGCCGATGTGTACATCTTTGATGAGCCCTCCAGCCATCTGGATGTATACCAGAGGGTGCGCGCGGCTCGAAGCATTAGGAAGCTTGTGAACGAGGGCAAGTCTGTTCTCGTTGCGGAGCACGACTTGGCGATGCTTGATTATCTTTCAGACGAAGTATACCTTGTGTATGGTCAACCCGGCGCATATGGAATCGTTTCCCATGTTCACCCTACCAGAAGCGGAATCAACGACTACCTGCTCGGATTCCTAGCGGACGAGAACATGCGTTTCAGAGACGAACCGATTCGCTTCCATGTCAGACCGCCGAGGCAAGTCAACTTCGAATCGGAAACGAAACTCGAATGGCCAGAAATAACCAAGGCCGTCGGAAACTTCAATCTCAATGTAGAGCCGGGATACATCAAAGCCGGCGAGATAGTCGGAATATTGGGGCCAAACGGCATAGGAAAAACAACGTTCATCAGAGAACTTCTCGATTATTACACAAAATCTTCTCAAAATCAATTGCAGGTAAGCTACAAACCGCAGTATATCTCCACAGATTACGACGGAACAGTCGACCAGCTGTTGACGAGCGTCGCAAACGACTACTCTACTTCATTATTCACTGAGGAGGTTATCCGGCCGCTCTCAATAAACAAGCTACTCGAAAGAAGAATTACTGAGCTCAGTGGTGGCGAATTACAGCGCGTAGCTATCGCATCTTGCCTGGGTAAGTCGGCGCAGCTCTATCTTCTCGACGAACCTAGCGCTTTTCTTGATATCGAGGAAAGATTGAACGTGGCAAAGGCTCTACGACATTTGGTCGACTCCCGCCAGGCTTTCGCGTTCGTTGTAGAGCACGACATTGTGGAACAGGATTTCCTAGCAGATCGCATCATGGTCTTCGATGGAATCCCGAGCAGAAAAGGCAGCGGCTCCAATCCATTGCCGCTTCGCGACGCGATGAACCTCTTCCTTTCCCACATGGGCGTGACTTTCAGGCGAGATCCGGACACCAAGCGACCGAGAATTAACAAACCAGACAGCAAGTTGGACAAAGAACAGAAGAGTTCCGGAGAATTTTACTACATATCCGCAACCGATTAGGGGTGCTACAGGTTTAACTAGCGCGATTTTGCCTTAGTGCTTTGGAGACCATACCTGAAGTGACAACGAACTATTGCCTCGAATGCGGGGGCGTCCTGAGCTACGATAGCGCGCTGAAACAGTATACTTGCAAGAGTTGCGGTCTCACCGTGAGCGCTCAGCAATTGATGGAAGGGAGAAACTTGATTCGAGACCGTGAGTCGCCTGAAGAACAGCGCAGACGCCGCCAAAACGAGTATTTGAAATGGTGGCTTTCGAAGAAGCCAGACTGACTGCGTCCCCTGTAGAGAGAGGAGAGCCAGCCTCTGATAGCAAATGCTGCGCAATTATCGTTTTTCGCCCCTTTGATTGCCACTGAAGGTTGTTTGTTTGCCCTGCACCGTTGAGCTGCTCTCCGTAGGCAATGAGCTTCTGCTGGGTAATACAGTAAACACGAATGCCTCTTGGCTCGCGGCACAAATCACAGCGCTAGGGGCGATGGTGAATCGAACAACTACTGTTCGCGACAATCTCGAGGACATTTCGAACGCAGTGAGAGAAGTGGTTGGAAGAAAACCAGACTTCATCATAACTACTGGAGGAATAGGCCCTACATTCGATGACATGACCGTCAAAGGTATTGCAAAAGCGCTTCATCTGAGGATAAGACTAGACAGAACAGCGCTCAGAATGATTCGAGAGCACTATGCCCGGAGATTTCCTAATCGGAAGGTTACATTGACTCGACCACGCCTCAAAATGGCGCTTACGCCCTCCGGAGGGAAACCAATTCCAAACCCTGTTGGTACTGCTCCTGGAGTCCATTTGCTCATTCGCAAGACTCAGATCTTTTGCTTACCAGGAGTACCAAAGGAAGCGAAAGCAATCTTCAGAGAGTCTCTATCACCGGCAATTCGCTTCAAAGCGGGGCGTATGGTTTTCGCTGAGAGATGGCTAAGAGTTCAAGGAGTCATGGAGTCGTCGCTGGCACCGGTAATTGACGGAGTCATGGGGCGCTGGCCCAGCGTCTACATAAAGTCACATCCGAGAGGCATCGAGGGTGGAGGTCGACCTCGAATCGAACTTCATTTCTCAATTTCAACATCGGATTCGGCGAGAGCTCAGAAGGTTCTTCTTGGTGCGATGACAGACACCATCATGAAACTTAAGGATTTCAAGGCAAAAGTCACCAAAAAGCGATAACAAAACGCCCCAGTATCGTAACACGTTAATCCCGGAGCTCGTGTGAATGTCCGTTTTGCGGCCCTAGCCTACTCGAAAGCAGGAAGGCTTCCATGTGACTTCAGGAAGAACGACTCAACCCAAGAGTTGACCTTGACAGCATAATAGATACATGCGGCAGATTATGTAGCACAGGACCCAAATGACTCACATCGTATTCATCGTAGGGATGGCTGGCTCAGGAAAATCGACACTGACCGCCGCCTACCTAGAATGGTTGAAGAGCGGAGATAGCGACGTGCTAGTGGTCAATCTAGACCCGGGCGCGACCGCTCTCCCCTACAACCCCGACATTGACTCACGTCGATATGTGGACATCGAGAAATTGATGCTCGACTATCAGCTTGGACCGAATGGTGCGCTGATCATGGCGTCCGACCTACTGGCAGACCACTTGGAAGAGATTCGAGGAGAGATCGAACAAGCGAATCCTGATGTGGTTTTAGTGGACACCCCTGGTCAGATAGAATTGTTTGCTTTCAGAGAAGGTGGGCGGTTCCTTGCGAGGAACTTGACCGAAGACAATCGTGCCGTGATCTACCTCATGGACGCACCCTTTTCTCGTTCTCCGCTGAACTTCACTTCAAACGTGTACTTGGCCGCCGCCATTTACAGCAGAATCATGCAACCACAAGTCTATGCGCTGTCCAAATCGGATCTAATTACAGAACATGAAATCGATGAGATTGTAAGTTGGGCCACTGAACCAGAGGCATTCGACCTTGCCCTACACACATTGGGAGAGCAGAATCTTTCAATCATTACCCGAGACCTTGCCAATTCTGTATTCCGCTCAGGGTTACTCACCGAGCCGATTCCAGTATCGGCCAGGGCCAACTCAGGGTTTGTTGAACTAAATGCAGCAATAACCCGCATCCTAAACCTAGGAGAGGAAGAATCGTCATAAGAGGCCTCAAGGACCGCCNNTAACATGTCACCCCCTCTTGTTGAGCGAATTCTTCAAGCAGCACTTCGAGAGAACCGCAAATCGCTCCTTGAGTCTGAAGCTAGGGAGATCTGTCGTGCCTATGGCATGCCAACACCTGATTTCATCGTAGCTCGGAACGCCTCAGAGGCCGTCGAGGCAGCAGAGAAGGTTGCCTTCCCGGTCGTGCTCAAAATCATGTCTCCGGACATATTGCATAAATCTGAAGCGAGAGGAGTTCTACTCGACTTAAGGTCAAGGGATGAAGTTGAGCGCGGTTACCAGCAGGTTATAGATAACACGAAGGTATACAACGATAACGCCCGTGTCGAAGGCGTTATTGTCCAACACATGGCACCTAAGGGATTAGAAGTAATAGTAGGTGGCATCAGAGATAGCCAATTCGGACCGACCATCCTGTTCGGCCTCGGAGGAATTTTCGTTGAAGTTCTGAAGGATGTGACTTTCAGGCTGGCACCGCTGGAAGAGTTGGATTCTAGAGAAATGATCAAGGAGATCCGCTCGTACCCTGTTTTGAAAGGAATTCGGGGGCTCCCGGCAGCAGACGAGGAAGCGATAGTCAGAATAATCCAGGGTACATCACGGCTTATGCTCGAAAATTCATGTGTTGGTCAGATCGACTTAAACCCGATAATGGTCTACGGAACTGGAGCCAATATAGTTGACGCTAGAGTAATATTGACCGAAAATAGTCCGGTTCACTCCTGAGAAAATGTAGGCAACGAATTAAATATGGGCAACCAAATCTCTGGCCTAGTCTCAAATCGCGGGGTCAATTTGAAAGTCACAAGCGTGCCGCAACTGGCATTCCAAGAGTATTCCAGGAAGGTTCTTCCAAGAAGGTGAGTCACTGAGGAGTTACCCCCCATGGATACCCAACAAATTCAAACATCCGTCGAGGACTTATATGGTGAACTCAAAGATCTCACTTCCAAAATCGTTGCCAAGAAAGTTGAGATCAGCTCCCTGAGAAAAGGCATAGATCAGACGATAGCGGAACGTGACTCACTCAACGCAGAGGTAAGGCGCATTTCCGCAGAGGTTAAGGAGCTTAAGTCGAAGAGAGATTCACTAAACGCTAAGGTTAAGGAGCTTAAGATCAAACGCGACGAGCTACAAAATGCAGCAGCTAAGAAAAGGGAAACTCTAGCACAAACGTTAGAGCAGACCCGTAAAATCTCCGAGCAACTGCAGGGAAGCATGTCCGACATTCTAACGCAGATCAAACGGTTAGAGTGGTTCATTCAAACTAATCCGCTAGCACCACAGACCGAAAGGAACCTGATCGCAAAAATAGGGGCCCTGGAAGCCAACTTGGCAAAGCACAAGGGCCTCAAGAACGTCAGGGATAAACTACTCCGCCTTAAGATCGACGTTGGTGCACTTAGGATCCAAGCGCAGTCAGCGCACGAGCAACTGACGAAGATGGCTGAGGAGAGCGAGAAAGTTCACGGAGCAATGCACGACCTTGTGAAAGTGCTTGCGGAGAAGAAGAAGAGCGCAGACATTAAGCACGCGGAGTATATTGAGCTAAGCAAGCAGCGCCGTGAAGTCGTAGCTGGATTGAAAGATAACCTAGAACGAATGGATCAGATACGGGCACAGATTCGTGAGGTCAAACCCTCTAAGGTTGAGAAGGGTGAGAAGGTCAAATCAAAGTACAAAGAAGCAGCAAATGAGAAACTTCGAACTGGCGGAAAGCTATCCTTTGAGGAATTTCAGGCGTTAATGGGGGATTCGCTTTCAGATAGTGACGATTAGCGTAGGTATCTGCGCAAGATGACTAGAATTGCAGTGGTAGGAGGAAGTGGTCTTGAGAGGCTTTTGCAAGGGACAAGGCAGGTTAGAATTGGTACTCCGTATGGGCCTGCACCGTTGATCTCAGTCGGAATTATATGTGAACAAGAAATCGCGTTCTTGCCCAGACACGGTCCGAAACATGACCTCCCGCCACACAGAGTCAATTACAGAGCAAACCTGTCAGCACTCAAGCGGCTTGGTGTAGAACGAATCATTGCTACGAATGCGGTGGGGAGCATTAACTCGGAATATGAACCGGGGGACCTTTCGATTCCAGCGGACATAATTGACATGACTAAATCAAGGAGTGCAACCTTCTTCGACAGCTCTCCTGTAACTCATATCGATGTTTCACAACCGTACTGTCCAGAACTGAGGAAGGTAATGCTCGACGCTTCAAAGGGAGGGAAAGTGAAGGTTTGGGACGGATCAGTTCTAGTTGCAACTGAAGGGCCTCGATATGAGACACCAGCCGAAATACGCATGCTCGAAAGGCTCGGAGGCGACTTGGTTGGCATGACGGGCGCGCCCGAAACATTTCTCGCAAGAGAACTCGAAATGTGCTATTCCACGATATGTTTCGTCTCGAACCGAGCAGCTGGGAAACAGGCGAAGCTGTCTGCCTTAGAGGTTATGGAAATCGGCAGGAAGACGATACCAGAAATTACCAGTCTGATTCGGAGAACAGTCGAGAACATCCCAACCCACAGAACGTGCATCTGCTCGGGAGCAACACGAGAGGCCCAAGTGTGAACCGATGTTACTCACAATTCTCAAGGCCATTGGAGCATACAAGTTCTATGAGAAGTGGCTTGAAGAAGAGATAAGAGCAGGCGAAATGCCCGAACACGTGGGCATAATAATCGATGGAAACAGAAGATGGGCATTCGCGAAGTACCGGGACAGTTTGAACGGCCACATGTATGGCGCAAAGGCCGCGGAGGATTTCCTAGAATGGTGCCTCGACCTGGATATCAGGACGGTCACACTGTACGTTTTCTCAACTGAGAATTTCCTGAGACCTAAAGATGAAATTACCACCATCCTAGGAATCATAGAGGATGAGACTAGAAAACTAATAACTGATCCCAGAATTCACAATCACCGAGTGCATGTAAAGGCGATTGGACGCCTTGAACTCTTGCCAGATTCATTGAGAGCCGTCTTGGAAGAAGTTGAGAAGACAACCGCAGACTACGATCAACACTACATGAACATCGCAGTCGCGTATGGTGGAAGGGCAGAGATAGTTGACGCCGCAAAACGAATAATCGATGAGGTGCAGCGTGGCACTCTGGACGCCCATTCAGTTGACGAAGACGTGTTCATGAAATACCTGTACACATCGCACCTTCCCAACCCCTATCCCGAATTGATCATACGTACCTCGGGCGAGGAACGGCTTAGCGGCTTTCTGATCTGGCAGGCCGCATACAGTGAGTTCGTTTTCCTAGATGTGTATTGGCCCGAATTTCGGCGGATAGATCTGCTGCGAGCTATGCGAACCTATCAGCGTCGTAGACGCAGATTCGGCAAATAAACGAAGATCCCCTCACTGGACGGAGTCGCATATAGCCTAAACTGGGTTTTCTCTCCCTAAACGCTCATAGGCCGTTCCGCTTGAGTTTAGTTGAATTTGTCTTACTCACCCAAGTACAAAAAGCAGCGGCATGCCAACTTTGACATGAGCTTATCTATACAAATCATCATGAAAGTGTAACCAAGGCTTATCTTCACACTTTTGAAGCATGCGCTAACCCACGTGAGTCGCTAGAGTTACAGAATTTCGTACCCACGGTAGCGAGTGTGAATTTCAGATGGTGTATATCAAGCGGATTGATCTCAGAGGTTTCAAGACGTTCGGGAAAAAAGCTACGATTCATCTTGACCGTGGTCTTACAATCATAACTGGTCCGAATGGTTCGGGCAAATCGAACATTCTCGACTCCGTAAAATTTGCCTTGGGCGAATTGAGCCCAAAAGAATTGAGAGGAGAAACAATCGGGGATCTGGTGCACAAGAGCGCGCAGTCAGTCTCCCCGAGGTCTGCCTGGGTGGCGGTACAGTTCGACAACCATGACAGAAGGATACCTATCGACTCCGAGGCGGTCACAATCTCCCGAGAATTCAGGCGGGGAGGCGAGGGCATCTATCGACTCAACGGAAAGAGGATATCCCGCAAGCAACTCACAGACATCTTCTCGTCAGCAGACATCCAAGTATCAGGCTACAACATTGTCCCTCAACATGCCATAACAAGACTAGCCGAGGTCACATCTGAGGAACGACGCAGAATAATCGAAGACATGATTGGGATAGCGGTCTACGATGTGAAGAAGGCTTCAGCACAAGCTGAGCTGCAACAAGCAGACGTCAACCTTCAGGTTGCCTCAGCCAAGATTGAGGAGGTCAGACTCCGAGTTGAGTCATTGGAGAGAGAGAGGAATGACTACCTCAAATACAATCAAATTCGCAACGAAATAACTCAACTCGAGGCAAAGCTACTTTCACACAAGATCAAGAACGCTAGAGAACAGGGCGAACAGCTGGAAGAGAAAATTGCGACCCACCAGCAACAACTCCAGCAGCTCAAGACACATCGAGACGAACTTCTCCAACATAAATCGAATATCGAGTCCGAAAAGAGAAATTTCGAAGACTCCGTGGCAGAAAGAGGTAGCACTAGGCTCCTTGAAGTTCAAACTTCTATGGGCAACGTCAGCGCATCAATCGCAAAGCTCTCCGCTCAGGAAGACGCGATAGAAGCGAATGCCAAGTCACTTCAGAGGCAGAAAAAGGAACTCGAAGAGAACTCAGTCGACATCACCCAAAAAATAGCAAATTCGAAGAGAGAGTTACATGAGCTTAAGGGTCAACAATCCGGACTGTTGGGAGAGATCGCAACAAAGCAAGCAGAAGTTGAAGAATCAGCAAAGAAACTGACAGAACTTCGAGGCAAGCTTGGCGAGAACAATAAAGAAGCAGAAGATCTGGAACACTCCATAAATGCGCTCACGCACAGAATCGTCAAGTTCGATGCTCAGATCAAGGCCACTGTGACGAAGATCGATCTTCTTCAGGGCAATCTCGGAACACTGAAGACCAGGAAAGACGAGTATCAGACACTCCTTCAGAGTGTCACTAAGCACATCGAGGAACTGGCTGAGCTAAAGCGAAACGAAGACGCACGGCTGGTAGATGTCGGCAACAAGGTTGTTGAATACGCCAACCTCAAGATACAAAAAACTGGTGAAACAGAACACGCAATGGAGGTTGTAAAGCGCTCAGGTTCAGCCCTCGTCGAGATTGAGACTCAGAAGAATTTGGCAGAAAGCATAGCTTCGGATGACAAAGCGCTCAACCTCATCGAAAGGATGGTTAGGGCAGGCAAGGTTTCCGGAATCTACGGCCGACTATCGTCGCTTGTCAGGGCGAAAGAAGGGTATGAAAAAGCAGTCGAGGCAGCCTCGGCCGGGTGGATGAAAGCGCTCGTTGTGAAGGACATTGAAACGGCAATCTGCTGCATCGAAGTCCTAAAGAAAGAAAAAGTCGGACGCATCAAACTCATCCCGCTCGAAGACGTTACCCCCCACAAAAAGCTCGACTATCCCGATGAAACACCCGAAATCATAGGTCCGATAACAAATCAACTCGTTTTTGATCAACCTTTCCGAGCTGCGATAGAATACGTATTCGGCGACACGGTCATAACGGCTAACCAGAAAACAGCATTTCTAGCCTCCCTGAAGGGAACAAGAGCCGTCGCGGTAACAGGCGACCTCTATGAACCCGGCGGAGCGATGGAGACCGGCTATTTCAGACAACCCTTCGATATCTCGAGACTCCTTCTGAGCACTCAGACAGTGGCGCTATTGAAGAACACTCTGTCGTCTCTGGAGGTGCTGGCGAACAAGGCCAAAGAGGAAATTGCAAGACTGGATCAGGAAACCATCGATCTGACGAAGAGCAAGGCACAGAGCCAAAATCTAATCCGTTCTACTGAAAAAGAGATCACATCGGTCACTGAGAACCTCGAACGAGCCCGAAGAATTATCGAAGAGACGGACTCACGACTCGATCGATTGAGTCACGAAATTGGCACCGAGGAAGTGGTTTTGAAGGCAAGTACAATTCAGAAGGACAAGATACAGGAGCGTTTGGCCGAATATGAAACGAGTAGGAGTTCACTGAAGCTCCGTTCACGTTCCGCAGCGATCCTTGAAAAGGAGAATGATCACGCACAGCTAACACATGATTTGAATCAGCTCGTTCGACGAAAGATCGAAACAGAGAGTCGAATCGAATCTTTAGGCTCAGCGATAACTGTCATCGAACCCTCGACCGAGCAGACCAAGATACAGGGTTCAGGCATTGACAGGCAAATAGAGAAGTTGGCATCAGAACTAGCGCTGAGTCAAGCCGAACTGTCGAAATTCGAGGGCCAGCTCAAACAATTGGAGGCAACCCGCGACGACATTACAAGAGAACTCACCGGTGTGAGAGCGAAACGCGGCGAATACGATGCTCAACGCGCGAAAATAGATACTGAGATCACCGATCTCCTAGATGCACTTGATCCATTGAACAATGAATTGGCCACCCTCAACGCTTCTAGCAAGCAAGGACAGATGCAGGTAGAGTTCCACATGAACCAGCTCAAAGAACTGGGTTTCACGGAGACCGTGAAGGTTACGAATGAAGAGGTTGAGTACGTCGAAAGAACACTTCCGGTTCTTAAGAAAGAACTCTCATCCATCGGTGGAGTCAACGAGCTTGCAGCATCACAATATGAGGAGGTTAAGGAAAACTACAAGCACCTAGCCTCAAGAATCTATGAACTTGAAAAAGAGAAACTGTCAATTATTCAATTCATGAACAATATTGACAGACAGAAACTCGAAGCATTCATGAAAGCTTTCAACCAGGTTAGCCAGTCCTTCAATGAGATCGTCTCCACTGTGACCGGAGGAACGGGACGTCTCTTCCTCGAAAAGCCAGATAGCCCGTTCGAAGCGGGCGCCGACATCAGACTCCAATTCCCCGGAAAGACGGAGATGACGATTGGAAGCGCAAGCGGCGGCGAAAAGTCTGTAGGCACTGTGTGTTTCATCTTAGCTCTACAAGCCATTCACCCAATGCCCTTCTACATGATGGATGAAATCGACGCCCACTTAGATGTAGTGAATTCCCAGAGACTTGCAGAGTTACTCAAGGCAAAATCAAGAGGATCCCAGTTCATCATCGTTTCACTGAAAGACGTCACGATAGCCAGAGCGGACAGCGTCTACGGCGTGTTCATTCAAGAAGGGACCTCCCAAGTGGTTTCGCTGCCAATGCAAGAGGTGAAAGCGGTTGGAAGAGCTAAGTAAGCCCTTCTGGCTCAGGCCGCCCTACCTGATCCTCTTCGACCTGCTGAGACTTCACCGGATCAAACCTTGGGACGTGGACATAGCGTTCTTGCTGAATAACTTCCTATCGGAGATGAAGAACAACGGCTATGTTGACTTCTCTGCTTCGGGCACGGCCCTACTTTCATCATCAGTCGTACACCGCATGAAATCAGAGCTCGTACTGAAGATGGAAGAACCTCCAAAACTACCAATCCCCAGACCCACCGATGAGGTCCCTCCTCCATTGCCCTTTCCGCTGAGATTTGAATACACTTCAACCTCAGTTGCAGAGATTCTTCGCACCCTTCAGGAAGTTCTGACAAACGAAAAGAACATCCTTGCAAAGAAGCCTTTCGTGCTAAGCCCCCCTTCAGTATTCGAACAGTTAGATGAATTTCTCGCGAACATGGAGGAGAACATCCAGAACTTCTATGCCGAACTAATCAAGCTCAGCATCAAGGAGGTCCCGCTTTCCTTCAGGGAGATGGTCGCAGGCCAATCACTTATTCAAATTGTTCGCGTTTTCATCATGCTCCTGTTTCTAGCCAATCAGAAAAAGATCCTTCTAACCCAGGATGAACAGAGCTCGGACCTCTTCATACGTTTGGGCGAGGTGTCACCACCAATTGCTTGAGATACAAGATCAAACAGCAGAATCACCTCAGAAATTGAAGAACAAGATGACTCTGATTGAGGCGGCCCTTTACGTGACTGGGCGACCAATCGATGTCAAGACATTGGGATCCGTTACTGGATTTCGATCTGAGGATAAGACAAGAGAACTCGCCCGGCAGCTCAAGGCCAACTACGGAAACAACGGGAGCTGCTTGGAAATCCTAGAGTTAAGCGACGGCAGGTTCGTCATGCAGCTGAAACCTCAGTATGTCACACACGTAAAGCGTCTTACAACCAGGCAGTTGTTGACATCAGGCCCGATGAAAACATTGTCCTTCATTGCCTACAGACAACCCGTAACCCAGTCCTATCTCGCCAAGGTAAGAGGTAATCTAACCTACTCGCATGTCAAGCAACTGCGCGAAATCGGCCTTATCGCAGAAGAACGGCTGGGACGAACGAAGGTCTTACGCACCACACCCAATTTCGCCGACTACTTCAACCTAAGCCACGACCTCGCAGTTATGAAAAACCAACTTGAGAAACTATTTCAATCAATCAATAAAGAGAAAAACTCCAAGAAAGTTCCTCACGAAGCCAAGGTTCTCACGCAAGGGGAAGAGCCCGTTCTCCGAGCACAATAATGCTTAAATGAACGGCGCCTTGCCTGTCTGTGAAATCTCGATTCGGAGTTAGATCACATAATGCCTCAATGGCATGGAAATCTGCATAAGCGCAAGAAATCTGGCGGAAAGAAACACATCTTCCGAGGTAAACGTGCCTTTGAGATGGGAAGCGACGCCGCGGAAACAATCGTTGGCGAAACGCACATTACGCGGAAACGTGGGCGCGGCGGAAAGTTGAAGTTGCGCGCATTGGCTGTAAACACGGTCAACGTAACCGACCCAGCTACGGGCAAGAGCCAGAGAACTGAGATCCGCGGAGTTCTGAAGAACCCAGCGAATGTCGACTACCAACGACGCGGCGTCATTACGAAAGGAGCAGTACTCGACACCCCGCTCGGGCAGGCAATTGTTACGTCCAGACCGGGCCAGCATGGAGCCGTGAACGCACTTCTAGTCCAAGGAACGGAGAAGTAGCTCTCATCTTCGTTAACATAGTCATCGGTCGAAACGATTGAAGAAACCGGGCAAAGTTGTTGTTTGGCCAGTTAACCTAGACTCAACGAAGTCGCGAATCGAAGGCAGGAAAGTTCCAAAAGGACTCTCGGTTCAGACTCCACGACTTGAAGAGATCAACGAAGCTGCAAATCGACTTTCTTTAGAAGCAGAATTAACTCCCGGGAAATCTAGACCTAGTCTATGGTGGGAGAAGGGAGGGTACGCAATCCTCCCCCGAAAGGGAACAAGGACCAGTCTCCTGCGAGCACTGGCGGGAGACATCAAGAAGATTAGAATAGCGAAGACCGAACGCGAGGAACACAACCGCTGACTACACCCAGAGCCTTGTCAATCTAAAGACCAAATAATGCTGAGCGAATGATCGGAGAAGCGTGGTACAAGAATCAGCCATCTGCGCTAAACCACCTTGTTGGAAATATTGATCGCGGCTGCGATCTCCATTCTAGCGGTTGTTCTACTCTTGATCCTTCTGCGTCTAAGACTGCGACGCACAGCAACAGGAGAACCAATCATAGAACTTGAGAAACTGGTGCATTGC
>PMBQ01000435.1 GCA_003152955.1 Candidatus Bathyarchaeota archaeon | reverse complement strand
GCAATATTTGAAGACGATATAGGATTGCAAAGTAAGTTGCAAGAACTCAGACCGGTCCAGTTCTTGAATAAGCTGGGCGTGGGAATTGGAGATCTAACGCGGAATTTGGTCTCAACAGATGAGAAAACTCGCATCGACTGGGATCGTGCCGTCAGCGTCGTGCTGCTCAGTAAGCTTACACCAGAGCAGACTATCGGCATTATGCGGGATCCAGAAATCTTGCAGGCATATGAAGATCGCAAAAGTGCACGGGAAAAAACGCGGCGCAACCGCGAAGTTGGCGCAGCCGTAGAAGCGGCTTTTAGGGCGATTTTCCAAAGCGAAGAGTTTCAGGCGTTAGGGTTTGGAATTGAGCGCACGGGAGTCGGTAGCGATTTCGCGGTGGACTTTGACCCGGATTCTTTTGACCCGGATTCTGATGTTGTCGAAGACAATGTCGAACAACTATTCAGCATCCGAACCCAGAAAACGCAATGCTTAGTTGAAATTAAAGCGACGATTACCAACTCAGCATCTATGACCGTAACTCAAGGTTACTACGCCGCGAAAAACGCCGACCGTTTTGCGCTGTGCGTTGTGCCACTTTCAGATCAGCATCAGCTAATAACATCAGAGTATGTTCGATCGGTGGCTCGGTTTGTAACAAATATCGGCAGCCTTCTTGATAAGCGAGTGTCTGACGTGAGAGAGCTATCTACGTATACGACAGTTGNNCGGTGATTGAGTTGCCTAACCTCACCACCAGCGAGGGTCGTGTTGTGGTGGAGGGCAAGGTCGAGTACGGAGCGACGGATATGGTCGGGGCCCCTCCTCCAGACGGATTTGTTTGGGGAGGTGGTGACAGAAAAGAAACCTCGTTCAAGGAGACGAAAATGAGCGACTCGCAAGAGAAACAGGAAGAATACGATGAAAGATATCGGCGATGGCAGGATATTCGTATTCAGCAACTTGGCTTTGTCAATAATCTATTTATTGGCCTATCTTCCCTTGCCGTGGTCTGGCAGGGCCAAGCAGTTCTAGCCAAAGATGTTGCTCTCGGTAGGTGGTCTGCATGGGCGTTTGCTGCTAGCGCAGTGCTGTTGCTCTTTTCGCTGATTATTGGATGCTTAACAGCGTGGAATCGCTTGATAGATATTAGACAAACCGCACAAGCAGCTTTGTATAGGAAGAAAGGACAACACGGAGACGCCAAAAAACTCTCAGATGCGAATGACAAATTGGGCGATCGAACATGGCTCGGCCTAATGATTCAGGGGGGCGCATTTCTAGCAGGTGCTTTTTCTTCACACTGTCGGTCTTTTTGCGGGCAGCAATCCTGTAGAACGAACGTGGTGCTACAGGATCTGACGATTGCAGCCAAGCAGATTTGTTTGGAGAAGTGGTAATGCCGAAAGTTAATAACACTAAGTGAAGAGCAAAAAGGTTGACTAAATGTTCACTCCAGATACCCCGATTGGGTCTGCAGCTGAAGATACACTTGGCCGCAAGAATTTTGCTGAGAAACTAGGCGCGACAATTCGCGACTGGGATAGGAAGGAAAGCATCGTGATTGCGCTCTATGGCCCATGGGGAAGCGGCAAGACTTCTGTGCTGAATATGGCTGTCAGCCACATCGAAAGTACGACAAAGCATCTGCCGAAGGACTCACAACCTATTATCATCCGCTTCAACCCGTGGAATTTCTCCGGGCAAGAGCAGCTGTTGCGAGCCTTTTTTCGAGAATTACTGGCCACAATACGAAAGACTGAGCCCGATAAAGCCGATGAGCTGCAGAAACTTCTAAATGGTGCCGCCAAGATACTCGGCGCACTAGAAGGTCTCCCAGAGATCGGAGCTTGGGTAAGTCTAGGCAAAAAGACCATTAACCTCTTTACAAAGGAAGAAAAGCCCCTCGATGATTTTAGAAACCAAATCTCAGATCTATTTCGTTCGCTCAATCGTCGTATAGTCATCGTACTTGATGACATTGATAGACTAACACAGGAAGAAATTCGTCAGATCTTCAAGCTGATTAAGATCAATGCGGACTTCCCCAATACGATCTACCTGGCGGCTTTCGCTCGTGATGTGGTAGCGGCAGCTCTAACTACCACGCAAGGTGTTTCTGGGCAAGAATATCTTGAAAAGATCGTTCAGGTTGGGTTTGACGTTCCCGTGATTGATCCGTCACGTATTTCTCAAGTTCTAAACGATCAAATTGCAGAGGTATTGTCGTCACTGCCTGATGAACACTGGAAGGCCATGCGTTGGGGGAATCTATATCATTCGGGATTTCGGTCATTGTTCACGTCATTGCGAGACGTGAAGCGATATATTAACGGCTTGTCCTTTAATCTTAAGATGATTTCACATGAGGTTAATCCGATTGATTTCCTTGGTTTGGAAGCATTGAGAGTGTTTACCCCGAAAATCTATGATGGAATACGCTCCAACAAAGCCCTATTTACGAGGACAAATTTGCTTGGGCCGCGGCCTGATGACGAGAACGTGCAAATAAAGCGTCAATTAGACGATATGTTTGAACAGGCAGGCCCTAGAAGGGAAGTGGCCAGCATGATCTGCCAGCAATTGTTTCCACAGGTCACCACTGTATACCACCCATACCCTTATCAGATGACACGCCAACGAGACTGGCGCATTGAGCGTAGGATCTGCGATGAAGATATGTTTGATGTATATTTCCAGTTAGGAATACCAAGTGGTGATGTCTCAATAACAGAGTTGAGGCTGATCGCAGAGAAATTCGATAACTCAGGCTCGCTAATTGACACTTTCCGGACAATGACACAGGAGGGACGAATATTACGTTTGTTGGAACTATTGAACGACGTTACTGATGGGTTAACCCCTGCGCAGGCGCGCGGACTTTCACAAGCCTTCATGACATTGGGCGATGAACTTCCAGATCAGAAATTCGGTCTATTTGATTCTGGCTCAGACCTCCAGATCGCTCACTACATCTATACTGCACTAATGGCTCTTGAGCCTCCCAGCCGTTGTGCATGGTTCGAGCAATTAATAACCGACGGGCCCGGCCTTTTCATGGCCGTATATGTGATCTCCCTGATGGAAAAATCAGAAGGTGTGCCGCGCGACGATTCACCTTTTGACGCAGAATGCCTTCGTCGCCTCAAATCTACCTGTGTTCTGAAAATAGCCGATTGGGCAAATGATAGCCGATTGATTCAATCTAAGAGGCTCCCTACAATTTTGTTTCGCTGGCGACGGTGGACAGCTGATCCAGCGCCAGTTCAAAGGTTTGTCTCTCAAACAATAAACACGCGTGAAGGACTGATCAGTTTCGTTGCTGCTTTCCTGTATCCCGAAAAACATCCGGTCATAACTGATCTGGTGTCAACAACGAATTGGCAAATCAATCTGGACAATCTGACTCAGTTTGTCCCGCTCGATATTCTCAAACAGCTTG
>PMBQ01000343.1 GCA_003152955.1 Candidatus Bathyarchaeota archaeon | reverse complement strand
GAGAGACAATACTATTCATCCCGAACGGGAAAGAACTCCAAGGGAAGCCAACTAGAGTTTCTGGAACTCCGCCGACTATTCTTGAGCATCTACACCAGATTAGAAGGCGAGGGCTACTTCAGGAGGATTTAGGATTCATGTGTGTCGACAGTGGGTTTGTTCCTGGGGCGTTAGGGGCAAACATAGAAGATGAACTGCTGATAGGTGTCCGGAAGGACAATCTGTGGCCGGTTAGTCAGTTGATTGGTGAGTATGGAGAGGATGACCTCTTCGACATGATTGAGTTCCTTTTTGACCACGTGTCGAAGCCGTNNTGATTGCGGCTGGCACTGTTCAGAGTTTGATCGGGAACCGGGTAAAAGTGATTTCCGGGAACAAGTCAATAGAATCCTTAAACTCTATGGCGGAGGATATGAGCTCTCTATCTCTGGCGCAATACAGTCGTTACCTGCAACCGGTCTTGACGCCCTTCTGCAAGCGCAAGTGCCAGCTCACGACCCCGCAAATGTGAACGCCCGGGTCCAAGCCGCCGTTGACAAATTTCGTAGGGCACGGAGCAGCTTGGATGACCGTCGGGATGCAATACGGGACCTGGTTGACGTTTTGGAGTATCTTCGCCCACTTGCCAAGACAGTGTTGATGTCGGATGACGAGAAAGAGCTCTTCAATTTGGCGAACAATTTCGGAGTGAGGCACCATAACCTCCGACAAAAGACGAACTACGACCGGCCGATCTGGTATAGCTGGCTTTTCTATCACTATCTGGCCACGATTCATGCCCTGACAAGATTGATCGAGCGCAAAAGCATATGAAATCGCTTGTCTCATGTTGTGAGCTTCGTGCTATTGTAGCAATGAAGGGTGGGCGTCGACGACATTATCCAATTAACAGTCTCTCACAACCCAATCAAGCTGGCGTTTCCAATGACAATAGAGAGTGAGTTGAAGGCGGTGACCGCTGCGGTCGGCAAAGCAACTAACGAATGGGAAAGTCGATTTGTGTTTGGGGAGACCGCCGACACCAACGAAGCAAGCAAGGAATACGTCGAGTATTTGCTGCGTGTTGCACACTTGACTGTGATGTCATTCCTCGATAGGAACAACTTGCCGCATCTCGGGATGTATCTCGAGGATAAGTGGGGAAAGCATAAAGACAATCTCTTGGAAAGCTACATGTCTGAGTTTGCTGAACAACCCCTGCTTACGGCGGTAGGAGTGCTTTCGGAAGTTATAGAGGCCGTGAAAAACACTTTTTCAATTATAGATGCGGTAGGAGACGCTAAGAGCATCGCTGACGTTGTCTCCATTATGAATCAACTTCCGTCGGCCTCACATCTATTAAGCCGTAGATTCCAAAACGAAGGTGACCTCGACACTCTTGCGGAGGCAATTCTTATTACTGTTTTTCCGGACCTGAATTCCAATCCTTCTCTCACAATTCCTGTTTCTTCGCGGCATCCCGATTCAGCAATACCAGCCAGGCATTTACTATTAGAGTACAAGTTCATCAGTGAGAAGAAGGACATCAGGAGGGTGATTGATGAAATGCAGGCCGACGTGAGAAATTACGCGCAGGACCCGTGGCGACACCTTGTGTTTGTTGTTGGGCAAAATGAACCATACACAACGAAGGAACAACTCCAGGCAACGATTGGAAAAGAACCAACAACGTTTGATTCGATTGTAGTTGTAGTTGTGACCCACAATCCGCGGGCACAATCAAAGAATGAATCCAGTCCTGCGCAGACACCGATGAGTTGAAAAGTCTTTATTGAGGTTGACAAGTGTTGTGATCGTTGACGAAGCCTCACCTTACGGGTGGTTCAATTGCAAAAGAAGCATGACAGGTTAGCAGTGCGACCAATTGGCATCATCTCTTGCGTCGGCAGGACATAGCGGATGGCCCATTCTGATGAGGATGGGCTATTATCATTTTCCGCAACGGCACTGAATTGCTACGATCAGTAGATAAGACCGACCCGCCTCGGGGATATTGGCTCCAGCATGGAGTATGTTTATGCCAGTTCATTTTGAAGCGTCATGAGGTTTGGTCTTCCAGACTTGAGTATCTCTTCCTCAACTTTGCAGTCGCGATGCCAGCAACCGCAGCCTAAACAGGTTGAAATCAAAAGGACCGTTCCTGCTTACTTCTTGGTCGCACGAGGTATTTTATGGCTTTACAGTTTCCTAGTTCGTGGCGTTTTGACATTCCGCCAGGGTCTAGCCCTATTCCTGACAACAGCGTACGACAGTTTTTCCAGTTGATTGCCAGGGTGGCGTCGCAAGGCGATCGGAAAGAAATTCTCGAGCGTTTCAAGTTCATCTTTGCGCGAGCGGTCGGGTCAACTTCCTACTCAAGCACATCCGAGGATTGGGCTGAGACTGATCTCAACAATTACATGGCGAATGTTGCGAGCAATCCACCGCTTTTTCTCGAGGCTCTTTATGATGCTTGTGAAAGTGCGCACGATATCTATGGTGTCGCGGTGCCAGATGTGGCCATAATTAATCGAATATGCCGGGATGAGAAAATTGGTTTTGAAATAGTCCCGCCAAACATCATTCAAACACGACCTGGCGAGCCACCTATAGCAGTACCACCGCCACCTCCGACGATGCAGGAAGCTACAATCCAATTACTGCAGGACTCGATACTTCGTTCGGAGCAATTACTTGCCGAGAACCGGCCACGAGAAGCTGTCCAGGAAATATGGTGGGTGCTGGAATCGCTTACCACAGGGTTTAAGGGACTGAATTTGCCTGGCGGCAGAATCAAAGGCAGGTACTTTAATCAAATTGCGACTGAACTCAAGAATGCAAATCGAGGAACGACACTAGAACGTGTAGTAGAATGGTGTGAACAGTTGCAGGGCTACTTGTCATCACCGACGGGTGCTGGTGTGCGTCACGGAATTGACCTTGCCGCCGGCGCTATTATCAGCCCTTCCGAGGGAAGATTGTTCTGCAATCTCATCAGATCATACATAGTGTATTTACAGAATGAGCATGAAAGACTCAACCAATTACCTCCGTAATGGCGCAATTAATCGGTGGGTCTTATTGCGGCCGGGGTCGAGGTATGAGTGGTGAGATCAATGATAGGGGGATGAAGTTACTTCTCCTCAGTTATGGGAAGATGTGCGGCTTTCCTAATTCACTTGTATTCAGATACAGCACTTGTGTTGAAGGCGAATGGTCAGGCATGGCCCATTCTGATGAGGGATGGGCTTCTTGCATTTCATGTGAGGTTCATGCAATAGAGAGCCAAGCAGTTCCCTTAGCTGCGATCTTCCAGTAATTTGGAGTCAAGCACAGTGACGCCTGCAATCTTGTTCTTAATTAAACTCGGAGAATGCCATGGGCAACATTGGTTTTCCTGAACTCCTACTAATCCTCATTATCTGTCTAATATTCGTCGCTGTTGCGCTTGTCCCATGGTGGCGAATCTTCCGGAAGGCGGGTTTTTCACCCGGCCTGAGCTTGTTAATGGTTGTTCCTCTCGTAAACCTGGTGATGCTCTACTATCTTGCTTTCGCTGAGTGGCCAAGTTTGAGACAGGGGCAGAAGTAAACGATTTCGATTGAAACACCTTCCTGTGGCTTGAGAAGGCGCAATGCACGAACGCATGACAGGGGTAGCAACGACGCTCCCTCTGTTGGTATTGCTGGTATCGTTCCACCTATCCGACGATTGACAGAATATAGTCGGGCGGCGCTGCGTGGTGCGGCGAGACGCTTATAGGAGGCAGCCACTCGACCATTCCGGAAAAGGAATAGCACAAATAAAAATGTCTCGATGGTTTTTCGCGGTGGATCGTAGGATGAAGCTGGAATACCAACCTTCATAACCTAAGAAGTGAGCAGATGTTTGACAACATTCTCCTGGAACCCGAGCAAGTCACTCTCTTCTTTTCCCTCGTGGGGAGGTTGAAAGAGATTCCACGGGATAAGAGGGTGAAATTCATCGGGTCTCGCACGTCTATCGGGACAGTCATTATTTTACACCCCGCTTTACTCGGTGAGACTCAAAGCGTGCTGCCTGCAGATATTGAGGCGCTCGATTATGCTGGTCTTTTAAATGTTACCTATTCGGGACCTGGCTCTTTCACTTTTAGCGTAACTCCAACTGGAATGAAATACTATGAAGTTCAACACCAAAAGAGCAAACCTCCTTCAGAGCAGATTGAGGAGCCAATCAGACATTTTGTTGATGGCGAGTTGTTCAGAAGCCGGTACCCGACTACCTTTGCCAAGTGGTCAAAAGCTGAATCGCACTTGTGGAGCGACGACTCGAGAGATCAACTGTCTGTCGTAGGCCATCTCTGTCGTGAATCAATGCAGGAGTTTGCAACGGCTCTTGTTGACAGGTATAAGCCTTTGAATTGTGACACTGATAAATCGCACCACATAAGCAGGCTGAAAGCGGTACTAAATGTTTTCTCCCATGACATTCCAAGTACACTAAGTCCATTTCTAGAAGCGATCGTTAACTATTGGGGCACGCTGAGCGACCTCGTTCAAAGACAGGAGCACACGGGACAAAAGGAAGGACAGAATGTTACTTCGGTTGATGCGAAACGAATCGTGCTGCATACAGCTATAATCTTCCTTGAAATCGATAGCGCGCTCTCCTTTGTTGTCAGCTCAAGAAGTTCACTCAAAGGGCCCTCTCCATCGTCGAGATAAAAATGCCCCACTGGTTCTGGGGCATTTCAGTTTTCAGTTTGCCTTAGCTCTCTGAATACAC
>PMBQ01000348.1 GCA_003152955.1 Candidatus Bathyarchaeota archaeon | reverse complement strand
CGGGTCGCAGCCGCAAGCGCCGCGGTGAGCCAGGTTCTTGACCGCCATGATTGCCTTAGCGACGATATCGTGAGATTTGCGGCCGCGGATGTCGGCGATTGCCACGACCCCGCAGGCATCCCTGGCAAGGGGAGGTTCGTAGCCACATCCAATGTATCCATGATGTTNNGATTTTATGTCTCACCGATTCGTCCTGCCACTCGGTCTTTCACGATCGCGAGGGTATGCAAGCATCCAGAGCCAGTTTCGACGGTTACCATGCTATGTCCCCAAAGTCCAGGATCAAGTATCAAAGAAGCAGAATCTTGCGAACGCGGTCTTAAGACACGTCTACACTTAGGTAAGCGAATTTGTGGCGGTTGTGGCGCGATCGGTCTCGAGGTGTCTAAACCTTGGTTAATCCGAAGCCATTTCAATGTCCGATTTGCTGAACAGCTTCAGACCACACAGGTTCCCGTACAGCAGCATAATCATTGATGGGCATAGCGGATACCTCTCCCTCAAAGCCTTCCACTGGCTCTCAAAGAACAAGGTTCCAGTTTTCGTATTGAACTAGGACCTCTGATTAATCTAGGTGTGGGAGTTTCAGGTTGTCCTTCCGGAAGTGTTCTCGCATTAGAATGCAGTATTTGTTCGCGCTTTCTTTCGTGAGCCCTCGAAGAATCATTCTAACGTGGAATCGTCCGAGAACATTCGAAACGACCGCTGGGAGGGGCATTGTTTCGGAAAATGAGCCATTTAGTGAACTATGAGAACAGGGCATTTGGCTTGTTGGCTTACGGTGTGGCTTACGCTGCCCAGTAGGGCGGCTTTGATGCCGCTCATCCCCCTGCTTCCCATGATTATGAGATCATATCCACTCGCGACCTCTAATATGCGAGTTGGAGGATGACCTAGTTCACTAATCTTTTCAATCTTGAGTCCTACTGTCTTAGCGCTGTCCTCTGCCTTCGCTAAAATCGCGTTCGCATCGGTCTCTCCCATTTTGAAGTAGGAACCTCTCTCTGAATCTGAAGTGGGAATCGGGGGAGGATTGGACACGTGGACAACTCCCAGTGATGCTCCGCACGACTTTGCCAGAAATATCGCATAATCCAAAGCTTTGTCCGAGTGTGCTGATCCGTCAACGGGAACTAGGATCCTTGATATCATCTGGGTAGGGATTGTTATCTCGGGTTTTGTTTCGACTTCTTCCCATATCTTGATGTGCCTAGTCTCTTTCAGGAATAGACCTCCGACAATCAACGTGATCAGTGAGACGGCGATTGGGTAGGATAACCCTGCGTAGATGTTCCCAGTTCCTACCACTATTGCTGAGGCGATCAACGGTAGGAACCCGCCGAACTCACCGTTTCCCAAGTGATACGGTACTGAGAGTGAAGTGTACCTGATTTTTGCCGGAAAGAATTCTACGAGAAATGCAGCTATGGGACCGTAGACCATAGTGACGTAGATCACCTGAACCCAGACCAGGGCTGTTAGAATCGGGAAGTTCGGAGGGTTAGAGAACGCGTGCATGGCTACGTAAATCGGATAGTAGGTTATGACGGCCAGCAGATTTCCAGCCAATAGGATTGGCTTGCGCCCGACCCTGTCTGAGAGCCAGCCGAAGAAAATGAAGAAAGGAGTCGCCAGAGCCAGCGCGACTGCAATTATGATGCTTGACAGGTTCAAGTCCACTTTTAGCACAGTCTGAAGGAAGAACAACGCGTAGAATTGGCCCGTATACCAAACCACTCCTTGCCCCGCCGTGGCACCGAAGAGTGCGAGCAGAATCATTTTCCAGTTCTTCTTGCTGCCAAGACTGTCTCGAGTTGGACTCGTTGAGGATTTTCCCATCGCTTTGAGCTTGGTGAATAGAGGGGTCTCCTGCAGACGCAATCTAATGAAGAGCGACGTCAGGACTAGAAATATGGATACAAGGAAGGGAATGCGCCAACCCCAGTCGGCGAAGACTGTGTTTCCCATGGTTGTCCTTGTTACTAGGATCACTAGTAGTGAGATGAAGAGTCCGACCGTAGCTGTTGTTTGTATGTAGCTAGTCCAGTAGCCTCTCTTACTATCGGGTGCGTGTTCGGCGACATAAATCGCTGCGCCTCCATATTCCCCGCCAAGCGCCAAGCCTTGGAGCAGTCGGAGCAGTACTAGTATGAGTGGTGCAAAGAGACCGATTTGAGCATATGTAGGCAGCAGTCCGATGGCGGTCGTTCCAAGACCCATGATCCCGATTGTCAGCAGGAAAGTGTACTTGCGTCCCATCAGATCGCCTATCCTTCCGAAAAAGACCGCCCCGAAGGGTCTGACGGCGAAGCCGGTCGCAAAGACAGCAAGTGTCGAGAGAAAAGCGATCACTGGATTCCCTGGTGGGAAGAACTTCGTTGAGAGAATGACACTCAGCGAGCCGAAGATGTAGAAGTCATACCAGTCAATCATTGTGCCGAGGGAAGCGGCAAAAGTGATGAAAGGCATACTCCAACTTGTTCTGATGTCGGAACCTGTTCCAGAACGCATACTTGACAATTAGGACGTTTGAACATTAAAGCCTATGAACTTCTGGTACTGACCATAGCCTATACTACCCGCCGAAAAACATAGACCACTTATCATCTACATACAGTGCAAATCGGTTCGGATATTTAGTAATAGACCATCGGAGTTGCAGAACGAGCGATAGTGCAACATCGAGAAAATGCTGAAAAATAACGCTCGTCCTNNTCAGAGTGGTCATGATCTTTGCCCACTTCTGGCAACGGATAAGCCTGATGTGAACACAGACGTTCTGAGAGCAGCAGCGTTGCTACAGGATATTGGAACTCGACTCTCCACTATTGGGTCAAGAAGTCGGAAGTTATTCCGGCCTGTTTAGGATACGAGATAGGACGAACCCGTAGACAACCGAGTCAGCCAGTATCTCCAGCGCGTGGAATGGAATGATTTGGGCTGGCAATAGTGGGTTTCCCAGTAGCGCGATGAGTGCGCCGGGAACGTACAGCAGTGCAGCAAGTGCGATGAATTTCGTAGTTCTCCCTCCCTCTATCGTCGCTAGCAGAGGCAGGAGTACGAGTGTGTACACGAACCCTCTGAAGAGCTCTACCGGGATTATCACTGTGAAGGCGGGTATCCGGAGTCCGAACGAGGCATTGTTGTAGTAAGGCAGGACAAACGGGCTTATCAGAGCGCCGAAGAAGAAGTAGATTGGAAAGTAGGCAACCGAACCTACGGCTATCCGTAGAATCCATGAGTTCCTCGTCCTTGTCGAGAAGTGCTCTTTCAACGAGGGTACGATTCCTGTAACCCCGTTGCCGACGAGCAGCGCCGCGGCCGTCGCGACTATCACGGAGGAGATTAGAGCGGACACCACTGATTGCGCAAGAATTGTGGCGTTGTTGTACAAATTCGTGAAGAAATACCCTTCGACATAGTTGTTGAGGAATTCAACGACGAGCAGTTCCAGCCAAACCAGCAGAGTGAGCGACTGAGGGCGGAGACGGATCTTAGGGATGAGCCAACCGAGAAAGCCGGTCAGTATGGCCCCGTTGAAGAGGTAATAGGTCAATTGCATTGCGGTAATTGGAATATGTTCGATAAGCCTCGTTATGATCGGAACGGCGAAGATGATTAAGAGAAGCGCAAGTACCCTTGCAGGCCTATTTCTGCTTGTTTTCTGCCGCATAGAAATTCCAGGATTTGTTTCATAGTCCGCGAACTTTAGCTCTTAGGGATCGCAAACGATTCTCCATTCTGTGTTGCTAACGTACTACCCGATAACCAGCGCGACAATAGAGTGGCATTGAAAGAGTGGAAAAAGATAGTGGGTTTGTTTTATGCGGATATTTCGTAGACCACTTGTACGTTCACAGTGACCTGCAACGTCCCCATCTGAATTGGAGTTGATGCTCCACCCGCGGCCGTGCTCACTTTGCTGTTAATGTATGGTTGATACACGTAGGCGGGGTTCACGGATAGGATCCCGGTCATGCGCACACCAAGTCCAGTCGCCATGGTTTGAGCCTGTCCTGACGCATCTTGAATGGCTTTTTGGAGAGCTTGCTTCTGCAGATTTGCGTATGTACTGCTTGTGAAGGTGAAGCTGATTCCGCCGATTTCGTTTGCTCCCGCTCCAGTAGCCGAGTCTAACACTTTGCCAATCGAATTCATGTCTTTGACGGTTACTTGAATTGCGTTACGAACCGCATAGCCGACCAGTTGTGGAGTGATGGTAGTGCAGGTGAATGGTTGAGGCTGTGGCGGAGAAGTGCCGGTGGTGGTGACGCATTTGTCGGATTGCGTATAGACTGGTGTTAGGGAGTAATCAACGGTGGTAATGCTGTCTTTTGTGATGCCTAGACTCAAAATTGCCGCCATCACTTGGCTCATGGTGTTGGCGTTGTCTTTTGCCGCCTGATCCGCTGTTACGGCTTGGTTGTTCACGGCTAGGATGAGTAATGCTTCGTCAGGCGC
>PMBQ01000368.1 GCA_003152955.1 Candidatus Bathyarchaeota archaeon | reverse complement strand
ACTTTGGTAGCCAGAAACTGCCCTTCCTGGGCGTTCTGAATGAAGCTGATATCCTTGTAATCGATGCGGCCGTCTTTGTCCTCTTTGGGAGAATGATTATTCTCTGTGTCGAACGCGTAGGTAAAGCTGGCGTTCTCTCCCTTCTTGGGAGGCTCGCCCTTTGCCACGATCACTGGTGTATTGTATTGCTTGGTGGCCAGGCAACTGTCGATCGCCGATTCGATTACGCCATACGTGACATTGACTCGGGTCAACTCTGCCATGACCTCGTCTTTGGTCTGGGGTGCCTCGCCCGCTGATGGTGCCGGGAGGACGATCATAGCNNTGAGTAGTGCCGGCATGTGTCGTATCGGTCGCCACAGTCATGCCTCCTCGGGTAATACCTGGGCCCTGGCGGCTGACATGATTCGCCAATAGGCTCGTTCAACAACAAGTGAAATTTCGTAGCTCTTGAACGGCTTAGTGACGTATTCATCTGCGCCCAACAAGAGCGCATCCTTTACCGTAAAGGTATCACCGTATGCGGTCATCATGATAACGCCGATCGTAGGATAGTCGGACTTGACCGCCTTGAGCAGTTCAAATCCGTTGAGCCTCGGCATCTTGATGTCGGAAATTATGATGTGGACTGGGGTAGTGGCGAGAAGTTCGAGCGCCGCCTGACCATCCTCAGCGGAGATAATTGTATACCCGTCGCGTGTGAGAATCTTGGTCAAAAGGACCCGCATCATCTCTTCGTCGTCGACAACCAGAATAGTAATAGAGCTTTTCATTCGTGTTACCTGGATCCAATCCGGACCGGCAGGCTCCCCCTGTCGTTNNTCGTTTGGGTCAGTGCATCTGGACACTACATGTTTCCTGATTCGCGAGTTAGGATCGTCACGATCTCGGCCAGAAAATCTTCAAGCATCACCGGCTTATAAACTACGCGACATGCTCCTTTGACACCCGCTTCGCGTATGAGCTTCTCCGTGGCGTTGCCGGTGACAATAATGACCGGAACCTGCGGCGATACTTCCTTGATCGCGCTCAGTGCTTCAAGTCCCGACACATCGGGCATGATGAGGTCCATGGTGATCAGGTCGTACTTCTTGGCCGAGACCTTGTCAACCGCGTCTTTGCCGCCCTGAGCCAGATCGATTTGAAATGCGTTGGTCAGTGCGCAATAGTCACGGAAGACTTCCCGGACGTATCGCTCATCGTCGACTATGAGGATTTCAAATGGTCGACCACGCTTCTGAGCGATTTCGGCAAGCTTGTCAACAGCCACTGACTGCATAGGTTACCTTTTCTTTCCTGTTAGGAATAGAGTTACGGGTTTCGCCGGTCTGGCGTCAAACCCGGAACCCTTACTCGTAATATCGGCTGACCGTCCAATTTCTGAACACCGGTCTAGGACCGACGAATTTCCTTGGCATCGCGAAGCGAGCCGAGAATCGTCTCGCATTGCCCTAGGATTCCCCGAAGCCGGACTTCCATACTGTCCTGTTCCATCTGACCGGACGGTACGTCGTAAATCATTCGTTCCATGTTCCGCGCGGCATTTAGAATCAGGGTCATTTCCTGGACGACTTTCACGGTTCCATTGACCAACTTGACGAATTCCGGCTCCATCTTGTTGATGGCTTCTGTCCTTGCCGCGGCTTTCACTTTGGCCAGATAAATGGCCAAATTGAGAGCCAGAGTCTTAACCTCGTCGCTCAGGTAATCAACCTGCTCGACCAGTTCCAGGTCTTGCTGGTATTCTGCTTTCGCAACATCTATCATCTAGACTCTACACTTCCTGCTAGAATTTTCTCGGCACTTTCGCTATCTCCCGAGTGAAATTGGTCAAACTCACGGAGTTGAGCCCCAGCCTCTCGAATGCGAAGTGCTGCTTCCTGCATTCGTCTGAGACGATACAGGAATTTCTGATTTCTGACCGAATCGTCGACCAGCATGCACTGCAAGTTTCCGACCACAACGGCGAGCTGATCGTTGATCTCATGATTGAGGCCCATGGCCAGTTCGACCATTGAAGCAATCTTGTCACTATTGTCCGGCAAGGTAGGTACCTTATCCGGCCGGTTCTGCATAGCGTGAACCTTTGACTGGGCATGAGCCAGCTGTTGGCGATAGCTGTACCGCTCCATTAGGAAGGCGAGAAGATCTCCGATCTGCTTGAGCGTTTCAAGAGCTTCGTCAGTCAGAGCGTTGGGGGCATTAAAGCCCAGCGTCAGGGCGCCGATTGGCGTGTCGGTCACCGGGATTGGGAGAGAGAGAAAGGTCCCGAAATCTCTCTCCGGATCGAACATACGTGACCGGGAGCGATCGCGAAGGAAGACTATGTTCCCGCTGGCGGTTGACCATGCGGACAAGCCGTGCCCCTGCCCAACTTCAACAAAGTCCAGTACTTCGGCCGGTCGTCCGAAGGTAGCGACAGGTTCGAGCCGGCTGTTGTTCCGGTCTACCAGTGACATGGTAGCGGCGTCGAACTTAAACGTCCCCTGCAATAGCTTGAGCACATCTTCGACCAACGATTGATCCGGAACACGCTGACGGTTCAGCGTGAGCAGATCGGACACCAGCCCTAGGGGGCGCGCGACTGGTTTGGCCTTACTTCTTTTCGATGGGACGCGAGACGTATTCACGATCCTGTTTTCCTATCTGGCCCGCGATGGAATCGAGAAGATGCTGGGCAAGCATGTCCTCGAGCTGACCGAAGAATGTCATCTTGTCGGTTGGGTTCATATTTATATCCGGGTCATCGACGTTGTCGTCCATCGTCGCCTGAATGACCCGTTTGCCATTTAGTTCCAGGTGGAACGGCTCGGCTTTGATAAGTTTGCCATGAATTGGATCCACGAGGCGCCATTCCCCTTCAATCACGCCGATCACTTCCCACTTATGGAAAACCAATGGGACGCTGAAGGTCTTGCGCCGTTCGTACCGCTCGGACGTCACTCGAACGTAGAGCACATACTGTCCCT
>PMBQ01000452.1 GCA_003152955.1 Candidatus Bathyarchaeota archaeon | reverse complement strand
GATGAAACTAAGCAGACGGCTTTCATCTACGAAGGACCATATGGCAATTGGATAAAACTGATCAACAAGGAACTGGACCCGATTCAAAGCCTGCTAACTGGCAAGTTCAAACTCAAGGGAGACATGCTCAAGGTGCTCCGCGCCGTGGGCGCCGCAAAAGAACTAGTGGCAACTGCTGGGAAAGTGCCAACAGAATTCGCCTAGGTCCACGCCGCGTGAACGAGCATGTGGTGGTTTATCAGCCCGACAATAGTCTTCGGCAGCGATGCTCTTGAGTATCTGCGTAAAGTGAAGGGCGCGCGTGCCCTGATCGTTACGGATGAGCAGATTCAACGTCTAGGATTTGTTGATGAAGTAGTGAAACATCTCCAAGAAACAGGCAAGCAGATCAGAGTATTCGATGGTGTCGAGTCGGAGCCATCGCTCGAAAATGTTTCTCTGGGTGCCATGGTCGCGAAAGACTTCCAGCCAGACCTTATAATCGCGTTAGGTGGCGGCTCATGCATAGATGCCGCGAAGGCGCTATGGATTCTTTACGAACGTCCAGACCTGAGGCTTGAGGAAGTAAGTGCACTTACAGAACTGGAACTAAGAAAGAAGGCTCGGCTAGTTGCANNACTAAGAAAGAAGGCTCGCCTGGTTGCAATTCCAACAACAAGTGGGACATGTTCAGACGCGACCTGGGTCGCTGTCATTACCGACAAGGCTGAACGAGTGAAGCTTGATTACATAACCTCTCGTGAGCTCGTTCCTGACGTATCAATTCTCGACCCGAGATTCTGCGCGAAGATGCCCAAGGCGATGGTAGCTCAGACCGGTCTGGATGCACTCACTCAAGGCATCGAGGCCTACGTTACGACTTGGAGAACAGATTTTTCTGACGCGTTAGCGATGAGGGTGATTCAACTCGTCTCCAAATACATTGAAAGGTCATACAAGGACCAAAATGATTTGGAAGCGAGAGAGAAGATGCACAACGCTGGATCCATGTCAGGCCTGGCCTTCAGCAACTCCCATCTGGGGATCGCGCATAGCATGGGGCACGCGTTGGGCGCCACTTACCACCTGGCCCACGGTCTCTCCGTAGCGATATCGAACCTCTACGTGGTCCAGTTTAGTCAAGGCGTTGTTGGTGAAAAGTACCTTGAGATCGTGCGTGCTCTTGGAATGACCTCTGCCACGTCCAAAGAAGCCACCGCGCAATTGGTTGCGTCGCTGTCAGCTCTCATGAAGCGACTCGACCAACCTACGACACTTGCCGAATTCGGCATCAAACGTGAGGACCTAATGCGAGACATGAAACATTTGATAGAGAAGACCAACATGTCTGCCTGCACATTCGTGGCACCTAGGGTTCCGTCGAGCGAGGAAATGGAGAAGCTTTACCTCTGCGCCTTCGAAGGGAGCAAAGTGGACTTTTAGGATTCCGTCAGTACTTCGATTTGTCATGCGGCAGCAGCTATTAGAGCATAAGCGGTTTCCTCAAGTTCGCCGCTTTCATTGACAAAGTAGTGCTTTGTCTGCATATACTCATAGAGCCCATCCTCTCCGAGCTCCCTTCCAAACCCGCTCTGCTTGTAGCCCCCTCGGGGAGCATACGTCGTAAGCAAATGATAGTCATTGATCCAAACGGTCCCTGCTCTAATCCGCCCACCCACCTTGAGAGCTTTCTCTAAGTTTGAAGACCAGACTCCGGCAGCGAGGCCGTACATGGTATCATTCGCAAGCCTTACAGCCTCATCTTCATCCTTGAATTTCATAACCGAAAGGACAGGTCCGAAAATCTCTTCTCGCCATATTTTCATCTCAGGGCGAACATCTGTGAAAATCGTTGGTTTCACGTAGAAACCTTCCTTCAGGGTCTGGTCAACGACTGGTCCTCCAGAAAGGATCTTTGCTCCTTCGCTTTCCCCAGCAGCTATGTAAGATTCCACTTTGCTAAGTTGTTCCTTAGATATCAATGGGCCGATGTCTGTTTCCATGGAATCAGTGGGGCCGACCCTCATGGACTCTGCTCTCATCTTCATTCTTTTCAAGAATGCATCATAGAGTTGTTCCGAAAGCAGCAGTCTAGTTCCAGACTCGCACAATTGTCCTGAATGCAGAAAGACCGCGAACANNCTGCTCTCCCAATATCTGCATCTTCCAACACAACGTTAGGTGATTTACCGCCCAGTTCTAGGAGCACCTTCTTCGTGTTGCTGGAGGCTAGCCGCATTACCTCTTTGCCCGTTTCGGTAGATCCCGTGAAGCTAAGAACGTCAACGTACTTGCTCGAAGCGAGCTCTGAGCCAACCACGCCACCGGTACCCGGAATCACGGAGAGAGTTCCACGGGGAAGCCCGGCTTGATACAGTATTTCTCCAAACTTGAGGGCACTCAGTGGTGTCACGCAGGATGGCTTGAGTACAACGCTATTCCCAGCAAGGAGAGCGGGTGCCGTCTTCCATGATGCCATCAGGAGGGGAAGGTTCCAAGGAGCAATCGCAGCAACTACACCGTATGGTTCATGGTCGATGATTCCATATGTTCCAGGAAAGTCTGGCTGTTCAATTCTCTTTCGAAACTGCGTCGTTTCAAGGGTCGCATAGTAATCCATGCATGCTGTGGATAATGGTACGTCAAAAAACGAGGCTTGCCTTATCGTTTTTCCACCATTGGACCTTTCAAGCTGGGCTAGTTCTTCTGCTCGTTCCCTCATCAGTTCCGCGGC
>PMBQ01000089.1 GCA_003152955.1 Candidatus Bathyarchaeota archaeon | reverse complement strand
AGATTTCCCGAATCTGAAAGTAGAACTCGATGGCACCCAGACTATTTTTATAAAATTCTGATTTATCTACTATGGAGAACTTCTCAGGTTCATGGGAAATGATCCGAAAAGCAAAGGCATCAGCCTCAAGTTCGCGCACGAAGGGAGTCAATTGACCATTGACATCGCTCGACGGTTCCTTGGTTTTTGGAGTTGAATATAGCAAGGGTGTAGATAAGGAAGAAGTATGGCGAAGTGCAAGGTGACCATACTCATGAGCCACCACGAAATCCAAGACAGAGTATGTATAAGCCATCATGACGTCATCGCAAAGTTGACTCGATTCATATAGCCTGTCATCGGACATCCCAATGTAGACATTCAAGTTGTAGATCATGGCCTCCCGTATCGCAGGGCTTTGATCGATGAGAAGTTGACTTGCATGCTCATCCGCCAGTATCTCCGTCCCCTTCTCTGTTCTCTTCACTGGGAGTGAGAGGCACACTAACTTCGAAAATTCTGCGACAAGCGTCGAGAAGCGCTGATTGACATAGATAATCGGGACTGCAAACTGGTCGGCGGAAGCGTTCAATTCGCGAAGAGGCAAAGCGCCAATGATGGGTTCTCTCTCAAGAGAGGTAGTCATGCTCCTTGCTGCCGCATGAACCTTGGCAAGCGCCGAGGACAGCATGTAGTGCGCTCCCGTCACTTCAAATCTGGTTCCGTGCAAAGCGCAGGAATCCAGCATTTCGTGCAACAAGTCTCGCTTGCTAAGAAGCGCTTGCTCTCCGTAAAACTTAATCAAACGCTGCACGACGATCATCGAGCACCTACTCGAATTTGATTTGCATGGAAGCGAATCGGATCGTTGGCAATATTCTGCCTGAACACGTTCCAGGAGCTCATATCTGCCATCCTTGTCAGACAGGAATACCGGCGGGACCCACTTGTCGAAATCGTCAACAGAAATCCATTCACCCTCCTCCGCCGAACAAAGGATCGGCCAGATAAGAAACAGTGCAATCAAATACCAAATACATCTCATCACACTTCTGACGAGGAAAATCGAAAACAGATCTTTGTCAGCAATCATGATCCCCAGCCCGCGAACCAGTAAACCAATTTATCAAAGTAGGTCACTACGGTACCATGGACAAGTTGGTTCGATCCGCTTTCGGGTTCTGTTCAATCATCACTGGATTCTCTGTTGACCCGGTAGGAACTTTGATTCGAATCAGCGCATCGGACAGAACTTTCTCCCATGCACCAGAAGCACCAGGAAGGGTGTTCTTATCCAAGCTTCTGATGAGTTGCGCGGTGAAGAGACCATTGTTGGGGTAGTACCATGAATATTCCCCAGGCGATGAACTTGAAACAATCAGGCTACCGCGATGCCGGACGAGAAGGTTGCGATAAGCCTCCGCGCGCGGAACCTCGATCCTGTCGAATTGGAATGCTGGCAACGGTAGTTGCGGCTGGGCAATCAGCACGTTGCAGGTATCTGCAATGGCGATCACCAGCCGCGCTCCTGATGCTGACAGCTTCGCTGCGGTCTGGATGAGACTGGGTGCACTGCCTGTGTAGACCTCTTGCCCACAAAAGAAACTCGGGAACTCGGAAGGGTCCGCCTGAAGGCGATATCCATGTCCTGAGTAGTAGAAGACAACAGTGTCCTCCGGTGAGACTGTGTCCTTTGTCAGGGAGTCCTGGAAAGCACTGCATCCAAATGACGAATCAATAATCAAGTTCTCCTGGAACTGCATGCCCAGAGTCTTAGCCGCACTGCTAAACCAAGATCGAACATTCGCAACATTGCCTTTGACGCCGCTGCCAATGGACACGTCATAGGTATCACCGACGACGATCAGATGGATGCTCTGCGCGGAACTCCAAAGATGCGTTGCCAACATGAAAACCGAAATAAATATGGCTTTGAAATTCATAGTGACCTCCAGGCTATAGGCAAGATTTGATCCAACTCATTGACGATCGGATCAATGTTGAGAAAACCATGCGACTTACCATCTTCAGTCAGTAGTCTGGCCGTCTTGCAGTTGGGATACAGCAAAAGTGCTACGGAACTGCTTGACAGCGAGAATTTCAAAGCCATGGACGGATAGAACTCGGCACAGGGCTTTGCCAGCTCGTTAATGTATGACGACGATTTGCTCAGCAACTGGACAATTGCTAACGCCCGTTCATCGTCGATTCGCAATAGCGTCGTATGTGTATCTAGGTCCTGTGGCAACAAAGTCGACAGTCTGCATTCAAAGCAGGGCTTCCGGAAAGTCAGGATATCTACAGTTTTCACATCCTTGAGAAGTTCCTTAAATAGGTCATACGTTCCTTTCTGCGCTGACTGCTGGGCCGACTGAGCAGCGCACGAGACAGAGCAGATAGCCACCCATGTCAAAACCAAACTGATGTAGAGCTTCCTTGCTTTAAACATGCTGGTCGGCCATCTCAACGTTCACCGGAGCCAACGCGAACCGTCACAATGGGTGCCGAGATGAGCGCGCGGATTTTTGACATCTCGGCATTGGGTGCCACCGCATGTGCACCGCTTGTAGCAGCAACTGGGGTAGGAAGCACCGCGCCGGGGACTGCGTTGACCAAGGCGGACCATCTGAGTCCAATGGGATTGGACTGGATCCCCAATGGCAAAAAGGTCTGCTTGAGTTTGTCCTCCAATGCCGCATCAGAACCACCAAATATCGTCAGTAGCTTTGAAACTAAGATGGACTTGGTCTTGATATCGTTGCGTCGGTCAAACTTTGAGTACCATGCATATAGCGTAATGGCATCAGCTTCTAATATCGGCTGCCCCAAGGCTTGTGTCAATTGTCCGAGTAGGACTTCTATCTCTGGGTCAAGGGCCAGCTTTCCAGGGGTCTCAGTTACCAATTTCGTCGAAGCCACGGCCTCGTCGATCAATCGCCGGATGTCGCTGGGGCGACAGAGTCGTTCATACCCCACTAGCAGCGTGATAGCCGCGGAATAGTCCAAGGTCGTCAGGCTGCTTGCTACGGATGCCATGTACGTCTTCTGTGCCTCAGCTACCAGCCTAGTGATCGACTTTGCAGCGTCTGAGAACAGGAAGGTGNNTAGTGCCCGCAAAGCTCACCGTGGTGGACGCGATGGCGATATCTTTGGCCGCACTACCAGTCAGGCCCATGAGGGCAGTCACAAATCCTCCGACGATGCCGACCTGTTTGCGCTCATTGCTTGCTGACTGGTTAGAAGACCCAAGAGCATCCATATACGCATTGCATTGAAAATCGAGAAACGCCTTGCCCGTGCGGAACGCTTTGACCGCCAAATTCTCATCACCGGGGGCTGTCGCGCTTGCTCGCAGATCGCTCAAGAACACCGCACCAGACCACTCAGTGACGGTGGACCCTTTTACTGGCGCCGACAGCAATGAAGAATCGGCAAATGTCGTTTGCCCGACCGTAGGCCCTGGACCGGTACCTACCGATGCGCACCCCGACAATATGAAAGTGAGGCCGAAGTAGGCCAAAAGTGTCACGAGAAGATGTATGCGCATACGACTACTCCCTGGTTGGCAACTGGTCACTGCGAAAAATAATACGTGACACACCGGGTGGCAACCCTTGTATTTACAAATGACCCTAGTTGCAAGCGAGGTATTCCGAAGCCTTGAATGGCCGTTGTTGGAAAACTGACGATTAGNNAATCGCTGCTCAACTGAATTACGTTTCGCTCCATTGCTGGCATTCAGCTTGCCCGCCTGACAACTAAAAACCGCGCTTGACCACCATTTTTACGCGCATCCAGACCGCCGCAAATAGATATCGCCATCCACGCAGTCGGATTTAGTCGTAACCTAAGCAGTGTTCCCTCAACTGAAAGGCAGTGGCTTGGGATGGCACAAACCAATGAACGACTTGATCGTCTTGTCCTTGAGGCAAGGCGTAGCGCCGGAAAAAGGGAACAGGGCTACCGGGCGCAAGCTTTGAAACTGTTTCCCTGGGTCTGCGGACGCTGCGCGCGCACGTTCGATCA
>PMBQ01000131.1 GCA_003152955.1 Candidatus Bathyarchaeota archaeon | reverse complement strand
TGCCGAAAACTTTTCCGAGCACCTCTATTTCAATTAAATGAAAAGCATAGCCCGTTTGAAGAGGACCAGCAGGGCCAACTGCCGACACCATGTGCACACCATCTGAGGCAGCAGAATAACCAAGATCCTCAATCACGGCGGTGTCAAATTGCGTCATGGCTGCGCCGGTATCAAAAATCAAACGAACTTTGAGCTTAGCGCCGTTCTTGCCAACCAATCGCGCCGCAACGACTGGTGCCCATGCTTTTCGATTGAACCGGAACGTGCTACTCACTTGGAACCAAACCATTGATGCTGATTCGCGTTAAAGGTGACGTTCGGTTCTGAAGGAAACGGATCTCCAACAAATATCATTGCTGAATCTTGCACGGGGTTTTGTTTGACCAATCTGTGGAACTCCCTGGCGTCCTTGGCGTGAACATGCACAACACCTGCGCTGGGTTCAGGTTCTGACATATCCCAATCGCAGTCTGTGAGCTGAACCCATTCACCTTCAAAATTTTGTTTGATCTGTTCCCAGGAGAGCTTCCCCATTTTCGCAACCTCATTAGCTACGCGATGATGACGCACTGGCAATATAGCATAAATCAACTTTTCAGTGAATCATGTCCGTCAAAGTTGTATTGCGTAGATTCTTAGTGAAAATCTGCCCCGTCCGTGCAATTGCAACACTGGATTACGCATGTTAATGCTGTTGAGGACGGACGTCTCCCATGGAGCTCGCGAAATTGCATTAGTCAGTACGTATGGTCTTACATGACTCGCAGTGAGGAAATAGCTCAATCCATCAATGACGAAGAAGAACGGGTTGCTCAACTGTAGTCGGAGCTCGCGGAGCGGATCTCCCGGTTGAATTCACTCCGACACCAGTTGAATGCGTTTCAGACTGAGCCTTTACTGAGCCAAGCTTCTTCCGATGCATGCCAGAAGGCAGCTGCCTCTAGTCAGGGGATGCGACTTTCTGTTGCCCTTACCCCAAGGGTAATAGTTTGCTTTGAGGACTTCCCAGACCATATCGCATTGCCACGAGGTTGCCTTGGTGAAGTCGAATCCCTACTTCGAAACTATGGCGCGAACTTAACAATTGATGACAAGCGAGAATATGGAGCTGAGTTGAATGTCGAGTTCGCTGGTCAACTAACATTGATTCAGAAGAAAGCTGCCGATGCGCTATTGGCACACGACACCGGAGTGCTGGTTGCGCCGCCAGGAATCGGCAAAACTGTCATTGCGACTAGTATAGTAGCGGAACGACGTCGAAGCACCCTTATACTTGTTCATCGGAAGCCTTTACTGGACCAATGGGTAGCTCAGCTTTCGATGTTTTTGCAGCTTGGTCCGAAAAGCATAGGGAGAATTGGTTCCGGCAAAAACAAACCTACAGGTGCGCTCGATGTTGGCATGTTTCAAAGTTTGATTAGTAAAGAGAAAGTTGCGGATATCGTTTCTACTTACGGACACGTGATCGTGGATGAGTTTCATCATCTTCCCTGTGTTTCATTTGAACGTGTAATGTCGGAAATCAGGGCTCGCTATGTCACGGGATTGACTGCGACACCGTACCGACACGATGGTCACCACTCCATTATCCACATGCAACTTGGCCCCACGCGCCTCATAGTACATGCAAAGAGTCACGCGGCACAGAGACCGTTTGAGCATAAACTCCATGTCCGCAACATCACGTTTTCGCTAAATGGGTTTACTGAACAAACCAGCATCCAGGCGCTTTACGCTCTGCTCAGCTCGGACACACAACGTAACGACATGATCTTGAATGATATAATTGATGCGCTCGAAAATAAGCGCTCACCAGTTGTGCTTACCGAGCGTCGTGATCATTTGGAGTATCTTGAAGAGCAATTGCGAAAGTGCACACCGAATCTCATTGTATTGCACGGAGGCATGAAGCCCAAGGATCGACGGGAAGCACTATCACGCCTTGCAGGGATCCCTGACGATGTCGAGCGGCTATTGCTTGCAACCGGGCGCTTTATCGGGGAGGGATTCGACGACGCAAGGCTTGACACTTTGTTTCTCGCTTTACCCGTCTCCTGGAAAGGCACTCTTGTGCAGTACGCAGGCCGTCTTCATCGGCTGCATCCCGGGAAGACAGATGTCAGGATCTTTGACTATGTGGATCGGGAAGTGCAGATTCTTCGGAAAATGTTTGAAAAACGGCTGCGTGGCTACCGGGCGATTGGGTACCGAGTCGATACGCAATTAACAAGTCGAGATCTTCGGCATAGCGAGATGTTACAGAGTAATCAGATTCCAGACGAATTGTTTACTGAGTAAAGACAATTATGACAGATGATAAAATTGATCGGTCGGAGCTTAGAAAATTTATCCGTGAACTTCCGAACGATCGGGTGTTTCATCTTTTAGACAGAGCAGTTGGTGTATTGCCGCAATCCGCGCTGTCGCAGCTCATTGAAGGTTACGTAGCGCCAAGCTGTTTGCACGCCAAGGAAAATCCCGAAGGCTTTGACCTTCTCGCTGATGTGGAGCGCTTCTACTCAGCGGCAGTGCGGG
>PMBQ01000162.1:304-6134 GCA_003152955.1 Candidatus Bathyarchaeota archaeon | reverse complement strand
CCCGCACTTTATGCAATATGAGAACTGAAGAAAATCGTCCAGTTCCCCGGGGCTTTGAACGTATTCCGTCTCAGATGTTTGCTGCTCATCCTCGTCGCGCCTGAATATGTACGGTTTCACAGATTGGTGTTTCTCGAAGAAACCCTGAAAGTGGGTTACCAAGTCTCTTACGAGCGGGTAATGAGCTAGTGGTTCTACGGTTACAGTCCCGGAACCGAGCTCTGTGACTTGCGTGTAACAAGCAAGCCGCGGCAACCCGTTGATCCTCATTCCACACGAGCCGCAGGAAGCCATCCTGCAAGAGAACCGAATCGCAATCGAGTGGTCAAGTTTCTCCTTGGCGTAGAGAAGAGCGCCCAGGACGGTCATACCAGACTCCAATGGAATCTGAAAGGACTGATAATATGGGTGACCATTTTCTGTCGGGTTTTCGCGGAAAACCCTTAACGTGAAAGACCTTTGCTGCTGCCCGGATGAGTGAATGGTCTGCATGTCGGTCAACGACTTTCAGTAGTGTCGTTCTGTCGGAGTGTACTTAGTAATCGTTACGGGGGAATATTCAAGACGGGGACCGGCGGGAGATCGGTAAGCGAGCGTATGCTTGAGCCAATTCTGGTCATCTCTTTTTGGAAAATCCACTCTAGAGTGAGCGCCTCTTGACTCGGTTCTCGCCAGGGCTCCGACCAGAACGATTTCCGCAACATCGAACATTGCTTCGAGTTCGAGTACATTGATGAAATTTGTATTGTATTCCTTCGCTTGATCGTCCACATGCCTGTACGCTCTCTTGTGAAGCTCTCGTAACTCCTTCAGTCCAGTTGATAGGCCTTCTCCAGAACGGTAAACGTAGGCAGACCTGTCCATTATCGTCTGGACTTCATTGTGTATATCGTAGGGGTTCTCTGTACCACTTCCGTGAAGTATCTCGTCGAAAAGGCGCTTCTCCTCCATGGCCAAAGCCTGTTTTTCTATCTTGGGAGCGGGGCTGGAGAGTGCGTGCATTGCAGCATTTACTCCTGCTTGCGCTCCGAACACTAAGCATTCTGCGGTTGAATTTGCTCCCAGTCTGTTAGCGCCATTGATACTGACACAAGCTGCTTCGCCGGCGGACCAGAGGCCTCCAATAGGTGTCTCAGCCTTCATGTTGGTCTTTATGCCTCCCATTGTGTAATGGCATACGGGTCTGACGGGTAATGGTTCGTCGATGGGATCGATTCCCTTGAATTTGATCGCAATCTCTCTTATGGCCGAGAGTCGCTCTTTGATTTTCTCGGCGCCGAGATGACGCAAATCTAGAAGAAGGTAGGCCATTCCAGTCGCGGGATCCGTCAGACCTCGACCTTCCTGAATTTCAGTGATCATTGCTCTGGAGACTACATCTCGCGACGCCAGATCCTGTTTCTCAGGAGCGTACTTCTTCATGAAACGCTCTCCCTCACTNNCTGTTGATCAATACAGCTCCGTCGCCTCTTGCTCCTTCAGTGATGAGAACGCCTGACGGAATCAAGCCAGTCGGATGAAATTGAACAAATTCCATGTCTTCTATGGGAGCTCCTGCTCGGTAGGCCAGCGAGAGACCGTCGGGCGTTGATGAGTACCCGTAGGTCGCAAATCGGTAAAGCCTTCCAGCACCACCAGTAGCAACTATCCCTGCTTTGGCGGCTAACGCTGAGAATTCTCCGTTCTTCAAGTCGATAGCTGTTACTNNTCTTGGAAGAAGTGAATGTTATCGTACTTGCGGGTTGTATCATACAGCGTCTGCATTTCGAAGAACCCTACTCTGTCTGCTGCGAAAGTGGCTCGTGGGTAGCTGTAGCCGCCGAAGTTTCGTTGGGCTATTCGACCATCTTCTGTTCTAGACCATGGCATCCCCCAGTGTTCGAGATGGTAGATCTCAGCAGGCATTGCGTTTGCGAAGAATTCAACGGCATCTTGATCCGCTAAGAAGTCGCTTCCCTTGATCGTGTCGAAGATGTGGGACTCGATTGAGTCTCCCTTGTCAGGGTACAGAACTGCTGCAGTACCGCCTTCCGCGGAAACTGAATGGGAACGCATCGCTTGTACTTTCGTGATAACTGCAATGTCGCACTTTCCCTTCGAAAAGTGAGTTGCTTCGATGGCCGCACGCAGTCCTGCTATGCCTGAGCCTACAATTACAAGATCATGAGANNGTCCAGTATCCTATTTTTGTCATGCCCAACATTCCGTGAATATAAGCATGAATCCTGCGTTGTATCTTGGATCTCAGAAAGAGTAACTAACTTAACGATAATTGACTAGGCGCCTCGGTGGAGGGTGTCGTAGATGATGCGGTCAACTCTTGGCAGAATTGCCAGCTTGACATTTGGTTTGGCTGCGTTAGGGTTGTTCATCTACGTAGTCGGCTTAGACGAGTTGAAGAAAGTAATACTCCAGGTGAATCCAGCTGTCATTGTTTTCATGACCGGAATCCAACTACTGGGTCTAATTTTCTACGCTTCCGCATGGTTCATTCTAATCCGTGCGACGGGGCACAGAATTCGATTTCTGACGTGCCAAGGAATTTCACTTGCCAGTATCTTCGCGAGCTATACGCTGCCAAGCGGTATTTTCCTTGAGGCAATGCGTGTTATTCTTGGGTCTAAGGAGTCTGGAATGAAACTCGGAGAGTCAACGGCCACAGTGATATTTCACAGGATTCTCTACATATTGGGCTTTCTAGGAAGTACGACGGCGGCACTGCTCACGCTCATCATACGGGGTCAGATCATTTCCTCCGTAATCTTCGACTTGTCCATCTTACCTGCACTTGCAATCGGAGGATTGATCATTCTCCTCTACCTATCTCTGCGGCCCAAACGACTGCAACCACTTCTCGACCGCCTTCTCAAACTGGCACAGCCCCTGATCAAAGCTATCCAAAGTGAAGCAAGAGCAGATGGAAAAGCCGACCAATTCCTCACCGACTATCAACAAGGCTTTCGGGAAATGCTTTCATCGAAGGGACACGCTGCTGCATCATTGCTTGCAAGTTTAGGTGATTGGGGATGCTCGGTACTGAATCTTTGGGTCGTGCTCGTGTCTCTTGGAGTCAATCTCACCTTTTGGGTGGTGGTCATCAGCATGGGTGTGGGGAAGATGATTCAAATGACCCCTATCGCCGTTCCGGGAATGCTTGGAATTTACGAAGCTGCAATAACCACATCACTCGCTTTATTCGGAGTGCCTGTTGCGATCGGAGCTTCAGCCGCAATTCTAATGAGAATCATCACGTTCTGGCTGGACCTCCCCGTCACGGGCCTTGCAGCGTACCATTACGGGTTCAAGTGGCTGGGCAAGCGAACGCTGCTACCTCGCGAGCCTGGAACTAAGGTAAAGCCTAACGTGCTTTGATTCGTTTTACTATCGGTGGTCGGACTTTACGGAGCACGCGGTATCCGCAATATGGGCATTTGATTTCAGGAGTCATTGACAATTGATCGGCTGTAAGGTGCTGCCCGCAACTGATGCACTCGTACATGATTCCTGCCGGTCGTTGTTCGGACTCCTCAGACATTATGCAAACCGCCCCGAAACATTCTGTGACCACAATTAAACCTTTGCAGAATCAACAATCAAGCGTGTCGCTTGATGAAATCATCAATCGCACTGAATCCCTCATTCAGCATGCTCTCTTCCGGCAGGAAGACTGCTCTGAAATGATCCTTTCCATAAGTCGGATCGAACCCCGAACCGTGAACGACCAAGACGCCTGTCTCTCTGAGTAGTTCGCTAACGAACTCCTCATCACTCTTCCACCTCGACCCAATTCCGTCGATCTTAGGGAAAAGATAGAAAGCGCCCTCCGGTTTCGTCGCGCTGAGTCCAACGATCCCGTTAACTCGTTTCAATGAGAGGTCTCGGCGACGTCTCAGTGTTGTGACCATTTCGCGAATATGATCTTGCGGACCCCGCAGGGCCTCAACGGCAGCGACTTGCGCCGGTGTACTTGCGCACAGTCTTATTCTAGCGAGCCTCAGAATTCCATCCCATACGTCCGTGAGTTTTCCCAGGGGGTCCTGACAGTATAGGTATCCCAATCGCCACCCCGTCATCAAGTATGCCTTTGAGAACCCGTTCAATCCTATCAGCGGGACATCCTTCGCTAGTGAGGCCGCGCTTGAGAACTTGGCGTCGTAGACGATTTGGCCGTATATCTCGTCGGCTGCAAGTGGGATGTCGTGGGTTGCAGCCAATTCGAGAATTTTGACGATTGCTTCTTTTGAGTATACTGACCCGGTCGGGTTGCTGGGATTGATCATCACGATAAGCCGTGTGCGGCGGGTGATCTTCTTCTCTAAGTCAGACAGATCTGGAGCCCACCCTCTGGCTTCAACAGTTCTGTACGTGACGGGGTTGCCTTCGAAGAACTTGGTATAAGCTATATATGGAGGGTAGCAGGGACCGGGCATCAGAACCTCGTCCCCCGGGTTCACAATTGCCGCCATCAGCAGTAGAATTGCTTCTGAAATCCCTGAAGTTATCTGCACATTGTCCGAATCGATATGAGCTTCATTAATGCTGTTCGCATTCTCAGCCACCGCCTCACGCAGTTCCTTCAGCCCCTCGGAAGGAGCGTAGTAATTCGACCCTTCCTGCACCGCTCTCTCCAAAGCGCGTTTTATGTGTGGGGGTGTGTCGAAACCGTATTTGACTGGATCTCCGATGTTCAGCGGAATTATTTTTTTCCCTGTTCGTCTCAGTTCTTCCGCTTTTACCATTACGTCTCGGATAGCGTACTCAACGCCCCGCGCCCTTCGTGAGGCTTGGGCAGCAAGCTGCAAGATCTGCACCGGACTGCCGTATTTCACTCGCGGTTAATAGAGTTCGTACTCGCGGCTATGTTGCACGATCCTCTTGCTCTGCTTTAGTTGATTTCCGTTTTGGGTGTGTGGGGGTTCTACTGTTGTTTGGCGTCGGTGGGGTTCAGAGTCTCAGGTGGAGCGTTTTCATCCAGCGCCACCTCCCGTTGGCTCACTCTGAAAGCCCAAGCGACCAGACCTAGGAGTGCGAATGCGACCACCCAAGGCGCCCAACCAATTCTAGCGGCTACCACCAGGATTGGGGCTACGATTAGAGAGATCAGGTTGACCACCTTCACCATAGGGTTCAGAGCTGGACCCGCAGTATCCTTGAGCGGGTCACCGACGGTGTCACCGACGACGCTTGCCTTGTGACGCTCGCTACCTTTCCCGGTATTCGCTACCAAGTCTCGCGGCTCATCTTCAATCGTCTTCTTCGCATTGTCCCATGCTCCTCCAGCGTTGGCCATGAAAACAGCCAGCAACTGACCTGACACTATGATGCCCGCCAAGAAGCCTCCCAGCGCTTCCACTTGGAGCAGCAATCCCACGATGATGGGGGTGATAATGGCAATTATTGCGAGTGGAATCAGTTCCTTTTGCGCGGATGCGGTTGAGATGCTTACTACTTGACGGTAGTCAGGTGGCACTGTGCCTTCCATCACTCCTGGGATACGGAATTGGCGGCGCACTTCCTCCACGATCAACTTCGCGGCGCGCGATACTGCCTTGATCGACAGGGAGCTGAACATCCAGGGTAGAGCTCCGCCGAGCATTAGACCGATGAAGACGGTGGGCTCTGATACGTTGATACTCTTCAGCCCGACCGAAGTGATGTATGATGCGAATAGTGAGACGGCTGCGATCACTGCGGACGCTATTGCGATTCCCTTGGTAATGGCCTTTGTAGTATTGCCTACTGCATCGAGATCGGCCATTATTTGGCGGCCTTTCTTCGTTTCTTCGTCAGTCAAGCCGTGCCATGACATCTCACCGATGCCGTTGGCGTT
>PMBQ01000162.1:0-212 GCA_003152955.1 Candidatus Bathyarchaeota archaeon | reverse complement strand
GCCAATCCAGATAGGATCGTTGTTGCCGGGCCTGCTCTCGTTGATTTGACGATCTCTTTTACTGGAGGCTTGTTTGTGGCAGTGAAGTATGATGTCAACGGGTTAAAGCTCACGGCTAATCCGACACCGATCGCCACCAGTGCTCCCAGTCGCCAATCACCCGCGTATAGGACAGCTACTACGAATGACCAGAAGACCGTGTTGACGCTGGA
>PMBQ01000059.1 GCA_003152955.1 Candidatus Bathyarchaeota archaeon | reverse complement strand
CGCTCAATCAGTTATGATCGTGTAACCTGGAGTGCGCACATTGGAAAGTTCGTGAGGCGGAAGAATAACCTGCCCCTGCTCTTAGTATCACTCCGAAACTCAAACCGCTTGCTTCTGAGTCCTACCCAGAAACTGATCCAGTCATAAGCAAGGATTCCTGGCTTTTTGAGCCCTACCCATGGCACGAGCCGCAATCACAGGCGTGACCTAGGACGTGTCTTCCGAATACTCATCCTCTACCCAGTCATTTCATCGTCGGGGACTCCTGGACCTAAGGCCCGGATCTTATCCTTCCGGACCTCCAACAGTTCTGACTTGAACTCATTGAGCAATTGTCCGCGAAGATCGATTAGATGCCCAGCTACCATGTCACACATCTTCTTGGCAATATCGCGCTCTTCCTTTGTAGTGACACGCAAATGCAGCGTCAAGAAGCAGCCCAGGTGAACTCCAAGATATAGACGACTGTCAGCTGGCGAGAATCGACGCAGCATGTCCCTCGCCTCGGCCAAGGCGCCGAGCTCAATCATGCCAACTATCAACCAAAACTGTCGCAAATCTAATTCATGCTCGTCGGATATTGGCGTGGCCGCCATCCGCTCGATGACTTCCTCCTTCTTGTCCCCTAGAATGTTGATCGCAACCGAATCCCTCGCATAGAGATAATAATTAAGATAACTCATCAGCGGAAAAGGCGATCCCTGCACGCATGCTTTCTCGAAGTCACGAAACACCCCTGCCAAAGACTCTATTATCCATTGAGCTATCGGCACTTTTGCTGTAACTTGCGCCAGGTAACTGGCTTGCAATGCCAAACCGATAGTAATCGCGGCATTGTACTTCGTCGGGGGGCTGGCCATCGCAACTTTCTCAGTCAGGCTTCTCAGCAGGTCGGCTTGCCCTGCATTGTCTCCGAAGAAGAACACGAGAGCTCTTCTCCACCAGGGATCGCCGATCAAGGTCTCAACGAGAGCACCTGATGGCAGCCCTCTGCCAGCAAAGAACTCCTGAAGCATCATGTGCCTAAATTCGACGCTGTCCCCCATGATACGAAAGAGACCTGACCGGTGGAGCATCTCTTCTGTGAGCGTGTTAACGTCTGCCTCATACCCCCGCGTCTGAAGCTCATGTGCGACAAGCCGGCTGAACTCAGCAACTGATATCCTGGTTTCTCTTCTCGAGTGCATAACATACGCAATCTGGCAAAGAACGAAATCTTTGAGAGGTGCTTGGTATTGGAGCGCCAGCCCCTTGCCAGCATCCCAACGCCCCAGCATCATCTCGGTGAACTTCTTGAATAGTTCAGTTATGTTCGCAGGAANNGATTAATGGATTGAGTTCTAGTCCATGGACATCTTGAAGTCGTCGGAGGAATTCGATCGCTTTGTCAGCGGGCAAGCTCTCCTTCTTCTGCAAGCGATTTACAATTGTAACGGCTTGCTTATAGCTGATCTGACTCAAGTTGAAGCGAGTGAAAGAGCGCAACAGATCGATATCTTCAAGATAGGCATAATCTCTTGATGAAAGAAGTACCTTGCAGCCCGGATACAAGTCATGAAACTGATCTATCATGCCGATCACTCGTCTTCGGTGTTCGGCGTTTGGTATTTCATCAAGCGCATCTATGAAAACTGTGATGTTGCCGTCTTGCAAATCCTGCATTTGGAAGGCCAAGGCTCTAGACCCGGCGATTTCTTGTGTGCGAGAAGCACAATGGTCAAGCAAGGATCCAACGAGACCGGCAGCGAGATCCTGAGCCCGCAAGAAGATCGGAATTGTCAATGGCCTATCTCCCCTCNNAGGCCATTCGGAGCATCGCCGTCGACTTGCCCGACCCGGCACCGCCAAGCAATAGAATAAGCCGTTCCTTTCGGCCCAGAAGTCCAACTACGGGAAGATCCTCAATGCCTGGAACTTGCTGGAAGTTGCCTTTGATTCTCTTTCGCTTGAGCACCGGCCTAAATACATGAATAGGTACAAACAGCGATTCGGAGATCGCCACTGAAGGAAAGCCCGCGGCGGCGAGCTCTCCCCGTGTGAAAAGCTGCGTGTCCTTTTCAATCGAACGTTTCAGCGACCGTAGGTATGGCATCATCTCACTACCAATATCGAACCAGAGCTCCGGCATGAAGTCGTCAATCTGAGGAATCAGGTCATCCACATCCATAAATATGACGTTCGGATTCCCGACAGATTCGCATATGTAGTCTCTGGCCTGTTCGTTTATTTTGCCGCTCGCACACAGAATCACCTTGGTTGGATACTTCTTCTCCTTCGTCATGCTGAATGCAATCTTCGTACTGAGTGCGGTCTTCAGTTGGGTAGCGGCCCCAGTGACATTCTGCTTGTGCTTCTTCCCCAGATTCAGGGGACCCTTCTTCGTCTGAACAGCGTAAATATCAATCATCCCCAGATTGTTCTCACTTAGGAATATCGCGTCCTTCCCCGCCTCAGTGGGCCCACAGCAGTCGCGCCCATCCTTCAGATTGCGCCGAAGCAACAGAGGGCGGACAACTCGATCCCTGAAATCGTCTTCGCTGAGCGATAACAAGTATCGCTCCTTCTTGAAGCGCGATGTCTGCTTCGCTTGCTCTGTGAGTTACGACATATGACTAGCTCCCTTTATGATTCGGTTACTTTCGCGCCCCGCCTCCCTCAGCACTGGAACCAACTGGAATGTTACGATACGCCTGATCCCGTTGCAATTGAAAGAAGAGACCCGACGGACTCTCGACGAATTACCATGCTCAACAATCTGGACACCATCGGACCAGAGAATCTCATACAATGAGAAACTGCCAAGGGGTGCTCATTAGGAGTCGTTGTGCAGAGTGGACTTCCCCCAATTTCGTAGACAC
>PMBQ01000267.1 GCA_003152955.1 Candidatus Bathyarchaeota archaeon | reverse complement strand
GGTAACGTTACCTTGTCGGTTGACGGCTGGAAAATTTGTTCCTGTTGCTTTTCGGTTGATTTCAGTCGGTTGCTATTCGTGCATAAACTTCTTCCAGTCGTTTATGAATCCGTGAGCTACGTACAGCAATCCGAACATGAAGATGGTTCCAAGTATGTCGTCAATGGACGTATTAGACGGCAAGATATCAGTGGCCACTAAGGCTTCGACTGTGAAGAATAATGCTATCGCGACAGCAGGAATCCAAGCCCGGTTGAGAGCGTTCGCCATTAAACCATTCTTGAAATATCTTACACCCCTAATGACTAACGTGATAGTGAAAATCCCCAGACAAAGATTGATAACCGTAAACGCCAGACCAATCAAATCATGCAAGAAGTAAGCCCCACAACATACTGCTCAAGGACCTATTAATGGCTCTGTCAAGTTGCTGTTTAATGTGTCAAGAATCGTTTGATCGCGTTTTTTTGGCTTGTTCAGTTTTCGATTCAATGACTGGTAAGATTCATCTAACTCTTCGAGTAGATTTCGATCCAATTCTGATACCCCTTTCCGTAACTCTTAGCAGCGCGTTGGCGACTGCTGCGGTTCTCATTAGTTTTCGGGGTCGTTATCTGGTACAGCACAAAAAGAAACAGAAATCCAATCACCCATCCCAACCAAACAATCTCAATCGCCCATCCTAACGCGGCTGCAAGAAACACGAACATTAACGCAACAGCAATACAGCTAAACGCAAATTTGTCGAAATGCCGCCAGCTAGTCGCCTCATTATCCTTTTCCATTCACGTTTTACTTCATGACCGGAAACGCCTTCCATCAACCGAATGGTAACAGCAGAATCCTATTCCACCATCAACCGTGAAGGTAACGTTACCCGCAACCCGCACAAACAACAAACCGAAAAATCCCGCCTCCAGCAACAATCACCCCGCGGGAAAACTCCGAACCCGTCACAAAAAAAACACGTAACTACTCTAGAACCACTAAAATCGCATCCTTCCTCATAGTCTCCCCCTCCTGAACATGAACCCTAACCACCCGACCTGCGAAAGGAGACGTGATCTCATTCAGCATCTTCATCGCTTCCAAAATCAACAACGGGGCACCCAGTTCAACCATTTCACCTTCACGCACCAGAACGCTCGTAACACGACCAGGCATTAAAGCTCGAATTTCGCCGCCAAACTTCTCTCCAACCACCCGTTCCAATAATCCAAAAGTGCCAGCAGCAACCGCAGCTTGAACAGAAATTGGGAAAGGTAACCCGCCAACCCACACATCGACACCACCGTTCTGCAGAACTCTACACGCCACGCGAACCGCCTCGTCGCCAGAGCGCACGATTGTAGTCGAAATCTCCCCAACGCCTAAAGGCTCGCTTTCGAAAACCTCCCCCTCCAAAACAGCTCTGACCTTTTCTTTCCCTAACGGTTCTGCTGAAACGAAGTAGGTCCTGCCGTTAACCTGGACCTTGTAGCTGCGCATCACATTACCTCACCTCCCTTGCCCCCCATCGATCTCTTCCAGCCAATCGCCACTTTGACAATCCTTCATGCACGCTGGCAGCTGTGGGTCGTGTTGGGCTTCTCATCTTACCGGTCACCGCGGCAACAACAGCAAACTTCTCAAGATTTGCAAAATTCGAATTCATGCGTGGGATTACGTGGTTGATGTATGTTGTGTGAAAGTCGCCTCGAATGAACCGGTCGTCCCGCATCAGCGTTTGATGTAGAAGGATTGTCGTTGGGACGCCTAGGATCTGTATCTCGTCAAGCGCAACCCTCATCCGGTCGATGGCTTCCCCTCGATTTCTACCCCAAGCAGCAAGCTTCGCCACCATAGAATCATAATATTCAGAAATCGTGCAACCCGAGAAGAGAGCTGAATCCACACGGATATCCGGGCCAGCTGGAGCCTGATATTGAATCACGGTGCCCGGGGAAGGAATGAAGTTTCTCCGCGGATCTTCAGCGTTAAGTCGACAATTAATCGCCCACCCGTTCACCCGCACCTCATCTTGCGAAAAACTCAGACCTAGGCTTGATGATACGTTGAGCTGTTCTTCAACCAGATCCACACCAGTTGTCATTTCGGTCACGAGGTGTTCAACCTGCAACCGTTTGTTAACTTCGAGAAAATAGAAGTGTCCAGATGCATCGAGCAGAAACTCTACCGTGCCAACATTCGTGTACCCCGCCGCCAAAAGTCCCTTCTTGGCCGCCTCGTTGAGTTGCTCGCGAATGTCTGCGTTCACACCTATCGAGGGGGCTTCTTCAAGCAGCTTCTGATGCCTACGCTGAATACTGCACTCCCTCTCACCCAAACTGACCACATTACCCCGTTCGTCAGCGACCAATTGAATTTCCACATGGCGAGGCCTGTCCAGATGCTTCTCAATGTATATCTCATCCCTCCCAAACGCAGAAAGCGACTCCAGCCTTGTGATCCGAAAGAACCTGCGAGCCTCCTCAGCGGTCGTGGCTATTCGCATGCCTCGACCGCCACCCCCAAAGACCGCTTTCAAAATAACCGGATATCCAATCCCCTCAGAAACTCTCACAGCTTCCTCCTCGTCCTNNCTAGCAAGGAGTTTGCTGCCGAGCTTCTCCAGAGCATTCCCGGACGGACCAACGAAAATCAAATGGTTCTCCTCACATGCTTTCACAAAGCCCTCATCTTCTGAGAGAAAACCGTAACCAGGATGAACCGCATCGCAACCTGTTTCCAGAGCAGCGCGAATAAGCTTAGGAATATTCAAGTAGGTCTCTGAAGGCGCGGCTCCTCCCAGTGAGTATCGCTCGTCGGCAAAGCGTAGGGGAAGTGATTCCCGGTCTGGTTCTGAGTAGACGAGGACTGTGCGAACGCCGAGCTTACGGCACGTCCTCTCAATTCGGAGAGCAATCTCACCTCTGTTTGCGACGAGTAGCTTCTTCATTTCGAGAGATCGAACTGTCATGGTGCGTATACCAACACGCGTACTTTTGCGTCGACTATAACGGAATGTTACCATGCTTCTTAGAAATTGAAATCTCACGCTTGTTCAAGCAAACCTCAAGTGCCCTTATCAATCTGGGTCGTGTCTCTTGAGGTTCGATAACATCGTCGACGTACCCTCGCTCGGCAGCAACGTAGGGATTCGCGAACTTCTCACGATACTCCTCCACAAGTTTGCTAACGAAAGCCGGGTCTTTCTTGTCCGCGATTTCCTTCCGATAAATGATCTTTATCGCGCCCTCCGGCCCCATAACCGCAATCTCCGCTGTCGGCCACGCGAAGTTGTAGTCAGCTCGGACGTGTTTGCTACCAAGCACATCGTACGCCCCCCCGTACGCTTTGCGAAGTATTACCGTGAGTTTAGGCACCGTGGCTTCGCAATACGCGTAGAGCAGCTTNNGTGGCTTCGCAATACGCGTAGAGCAGTTTTGATCCATTCCTGATGATGCCCCCATGCTCCTGGTCCACGCCGGGCAAGAATCCAGGCACGTCAACGAATGTCAGAACTGGAATGTTGAAAGCGTCACAGAATCTTATGAATCGACCCGCTTTAATTGATGAATCGTTATCGAGAGCGCCCGCGTAATGCTTAGGCTGGTTAGCGATAATGCCGACACTCCTACCGTCCAGTCTCCCAAAACCCACCACAATGTTTTGCGCCCACAAGGATTGCACCTCCAGAAAACTCCCAATGTCCACGACACGTGTTATGACATCTTTCACATCGTAAGGTCGATCACGATCAGAAGGCACAATTGAAGCGAGCTCCTGGTCCATTCTGTTNNGGGTCGTCCCCAGTTTTCATAATCGGGGGATCTTCAAGGTTGTTCTGGGGCAGGTAAGAAAGAATCGTTTTGATCATCTGTATCGCGGACGGTTCATCCGTCGCGAAGAAATGTGAGACACCCGATTTCTGGCTGTGTACAGAGGCGCCCCCAAGGGTTTCAAATGTGACTTCCTCGTCGAGAACAGATTTCACCACATCAGGTCCCGTGATAAACATGTGGCTGGTCTTGTCAACCATAATTACAAAGTCCGTGAGTGCCGGAGAATAGACTGCGCCTCCAGCACATGGACCCATTATCGCGGAGATTTGAGGCACAACTCCGCTGGCAAGCACATTCCTATAGAAAATCTCCGCGTAGCCCCCTAAGCCCACAACTCCTTCCTGTATTCTTGCACCTNNATGGTCCATGATTTTGCAGATTTTCATAGCGAAGGTTTCACCCAGGGAGCCGCCGAGAACTGTGAAATCATGCGCGAAAGCGTAAACCGGTCGTCCATCTATCGTCCCATGACCCGTGACTACACCATCCCCTAGGATCCGCTTGTCCTCGCTTCCTAGGTTGTTGCTCTGGGACAGGGCGAAGCGATCTGTCTCAATGAAACTTCCTGTATCCAGCAGCAATTCAAGTCGTTCTCTCGCAGTCAACTTCCCTTTCGAATGCTGCTCCTCTATCCGTTCCTTTCCGCCACCGAGGAGTGAACACTCGCGGAGCTCGCGAAGTTGATCCACTTTCTTCTTGTACAACGAATCTGATTCCTTCATGACGCATCTGCCCAGTTGCGATCTGAAAGATGCTATCCCAGATGTCCCATGACTTATTAGGCTGTAGCAGCGCCAGTCGGATTCCGAGACGAGCTCCCAGAATGAACAGACTATATTGCTATTCACTTGTCGGAATCTTGTTGCTCGGGCTCGTTCTAGTTGCTGCCGGGGCAAACTTGTGGAACAGAACGGATTACGGCGGCACGATCGTGAATTGGATAACACCATCATCCCGCATCCCTGGAAATGGCAACATGTGGACCTGGGGAGTCGCGGGAATTCCAGNNCGCAAATAGAACAGCGAGGATTGCCTTGGTGTGGAACTTGAATGAGACCACTCTATTCGAGAAGAGTGCGGCCACAATCGATGAATCCTTCAATGTGGCGTTGCCCAGAACAACCTTTCCATGGAGGTGGGATTGGGTCATCAGGAATCCAGACAGTTCTTGGTTGGGAGTTTACAATTTCACCGTGACACATTATCCGATCACATATCCAAAACGCCAACTTGGATACCTCGCTCTAGCAGGGGGCTTCATCGCCGTACTGGTCGCCCCAATCGCAATCGCATTCATCAGGCATCGAGATATTCGGCGATAATGACCGAACTGGTCTCAATCTTTCTAACACGCCCCCCATCGTCTCTTATACGTACCCTCGTCAATGTTTCGTAGTCCTCGAAAACTCCAGTTAACGTTTCACTTCCGAATTGCAACGTCAGCCTTTTCCCTCGAGATGTCTCATTTCGCCTCAGGGCTTCCAAGACTTTTGAAAACTCACCCAAACGTACATGTTCATACAGTTGTTCCAACTCAAACAAGATGTGGGAAATCGCCTCCGCTCTATCAATATCATAACCCAATATGTCGAGAGTAGTTATCGCGCGCACGGCGTCCGCCGCGATGAGCCTACTGTGAAAATTGACGTTAATCCCCAGACCGAGCAGCACGCACTCGAGTGTATTTCCTCTGAATTTGCTCTCGGCCAAGGCTCCTCCCAATTTGCGCTCCAGAAACATTACATCATTTGGCCACCTCACGCGAGCCAAGATTCCGAACTTTGACGAGAGCGTCAGGGCGGCCCCGAGTGCTCCGAGTAAAGGGAGACTATCGAGCGGTTCGAAGTGCTGAGGAGGCCTAAGAACTACTGTCATCCAAACCCCTCCTAGGGGTGAGAACCATCTCCTCCCGTGTCGACCCCTTCCATGGCTCTGGCTCTCAGCAATAATAGTGCAACCGTGCACTGCCCCTTCGGCGGCCAATTGTGAAGCTACATCGTTAGTGGACATACACTCCGCTACGACTAGAAGCGTTCTGCCCAGACTCTTCGTTTGAAGCAGAGACCGAACCAAGTCGCAACTGAGTTCGAAGAGCAGTCGTCTCCTCTAGCAGAGC
>PMBQ01000043.1 GCA_003152955.1 Candidatus Bathyarchaeota archaeon | reverse complement strand
AACAACCTAACCCCAGATCAAGTAATCTGATAAAACGCCTCTCAGAATGCCCGCAAATATGCTACTGTTGTACGTGACGGCAAATCTGATCGCGTGAGCGAGAGCGGACCAAATACTCCTGATCATGGTCAGCGGCGATGAGTTTATTCACTCCGGAACCAAAGGATGAAGATTGAGTTCGATGAAAGCTGTTGTTAACGGCGCAGAGGTTCACTACATTGATGTGGGCGCTTCCGGCGCGTTGCCCATAGTTCTCATCCACGGATTTCCATTCAACCATGAGATGTGGCAACCTCAAATTGAACTTCTCAAAAACAATTTCCGTGTTATAGCGTACGATATTCGTGGACACGGAAAAAGCGGTATTAGCGACGGGCAATACATGATTGAATTCTTCGTAGACGACTTAGTTGGGTTACTGAATCATCTGAAGATAGAAAAAGCTGTTCTGTGCGGACTCTCGATGGGCGGCTACATCGCTCTGAGAACTGTTGAGAGGAATCCTGAAAGAGTCAAGGCCTTAATCCTCGCCGATACTCAATCAAAACCAGACTCGAATGAAGCAAAATTGAAACGGGCCGCTTCAATTGAAGCGATCAAGAAGTTGGGCGTGAAACCCTACGCTGAAAGCTTCGTGAAAGCAGTGTTCACCACGGATAGCCTCACTAAGAAAACCGCCACTGTGGAGAAGATTAGTCAAATAATCCAGATGAACTCTCCTCTCGGCATCTGCGGAGCGCTGCTGGCCTTAGCGAGTAGAACAGACACAACCGAAGCCCTTTCGGGCATCAAGGTTCCAACCCTTATTCTTGTAGGCGAAAACGACAAGCTCACCCCTCCCTCAGCCTCGCAAGAAATGCGCAGTAAGATTCCAAAATCAGAAATTCACTTAATCCAAAATGCGGCTCACATGAGCAACCTAGAAAATTCGGACGAGTTCAACAAACACGTCCTTAACTTTCTTAGCAAATTAAGCAGCTAAGTTCCATCAGCTCAGTTCCACGAACGATTAGTAATAAGGTACTGAGATTCTGCGACACTCAGCCACAGCTAGGATCATTATCCGTGAACTCTCGCACGAAGAAGCAATGCAGTGTGCGCGCGAAGACCGCTCGTTAAGTCGCTCAACAATCTGCCGCCTGGCTGTGTCCAACCAAGTTTGCCGAATCCATATGCGTCGTCCCGTGTGAGTATCATCAGCTCTGACGCTCGTTTTGGGCATAATAGCCGCTACCGACGCTTAGCGCTTTTCATGCTCGGCGTGTTTCGGAAGAGGCGTTCTGTTAGGCGAGTATCTCGCTCTTCGCTCATGGAGAATCACAGGTGCCCCAACAATGTTCCTACCCCAGTCGCAACTGCTCACTAATCGTAAATACCTGGGACGAAATCTTGGCGTCGATGATTTGGCGGTCTGACACGTGAACAACGCTTCATCACAAGATCCATCGGACAGGCCTGGGATAGAAGGAGAGGCTGGCACTGGACCTCAGCCAGAGAAAGCCGGATTCAAGAACGTTGTGAGACTTGGCTATGTTAGCCTCTTCACCGACCTTTCAACTGAGATGATTCTGGGCCTTCTTCCCGTATTCATTCACGACCAGCTTGGAGCATCGTATGCCCTAATAGGCCTCATAGAAGGAAGCGCCGAAGCGGTAAACAACTCTTTTCGAATCTTGACCGGGGTCATTACGGATAGGATTGCAAGACGCAAACCGTTGGTGCTGTTAGGATACGCTCTTTCTTCTTTCGCGAAACCATTATTCGCTTTGACTACAAATTGGGGTCAAGCTTTCATTGTCAGAGTGACCGATAGAGCGGGAAAAGGAGCGCGAACGTCCCCTCGAGATGCTTTGATTAGCGATTCAATCGCGAAGTCACACGCAGGAAAAGCATTCGGCATTCACAGCTCATTAGATCAAATCGGAGCCGTACTTGGGCCGTTAATCGCTTTCTTCGCATTCCCACTGATCGGCTTTAGAGGAATATTCTGGTTATCCTTCGCTCCCGCAATAATCTCACTGATAATCCTCATATTTTTCGTAACTGAAACCATGGGACTGACGAAACAGAGACACTTCTTCGAGAACGCTGCCGCAGTTTTGAACCGGCGTTTCGTTTATCTACTCGTCGCATTGGGCATATTCTCGATTGGCGCCTACAACTNNTTCTCCTTCATACTCCTGAGGGCATCCTCGCTTGGCATCCCGGACGGCCAGATACCACTCGTGTACGTGACCATTAATGCCCTGTCAGTCGTAGCCGCCTTCCCTTCAGGTATGCTCGCGGACAAGATTGGCAAGATCCCAGTCCTCTTTTTGAGTTATCTCGCCTTTCTTGTTACTTCTGTAACTGGCATCATTCTTGTAGGAAACTGGTCATACGGCTTCGTAATCGCCGCCGTATTCGGAATTTATCTTGGAATATCAGATCCAGTTCAACGAGCGATAATCCCTGATTTCACAAAGAACGAACTAAAAGGAACTGCGTATGCATTGTACTACCTTATGGTGGGCGTGAGTTCGTTTGTGGCGAATTCGATTTTCGGATTCCTTTGGACTGCTATGAGTTCTTCCGTTGCGTTTCAGTATACTGTTGTGACCTCTGCCGCGGGAGCTGTCGCGTTGATGCTCCTTTTCGTGGTAACTCGAAGCCGTCGAGGTGCGCTTAATGGCTAGTTCTATTCTTCCACTCGTAGCGCGAATTTGGTCTTTGTGGCTGGCGTTTTGAATTAGTCTCATTCATTTGTCTTGATCTTTGACTTTGATTCCCGCAAGCTCTGCAGGATTGCAGGAGTGTGACGTTACGTCCGAAGAGGATTCTGATTGGTTAGTTCAATGCCCCAGCGTATTTTGCTCCAAATTCGTTCATGTACGAAGTACGCGATTGTCGTGTAGATGTTGCTGATTACCATGAAGCCTAGTGCGACGTCGACTCTTCCTGTGAGGAGGTAGATTACAGAGAAGTCTAGAACGATAAT
>PMBQ01000158.1 GCA_003152955.1 Candidatus Bathyarchaeota archaeon | reverse complement strand
AACCCTTGAATTCGTAACGAAGCCCAAGAAATTGAAGAGGACCCGCCAGCGGGAGCGAACTTGCAACCTGCAGGCTGACATTTGCACCAGTATTGTACCAGGCTGTTTGCGAGTAAGTTGGGACAATAGAATTCACATGTAATGAGTACTGCGTCCTGTAGGAGCCAACAAGTTTCGAGTTCCCGTCCAGCAACAGGGTCCTATCCGTGCCGTTCATTCTGTCCTTCCAACCCGCAAAAACCAACCTCGTTGAGTTCTCGAAAGTCAAAAGATTGGGCACGCTGATCTCATGAGTGATTCCGACTGGGAGTTGAAGTGCAACGGCTCCCACGTTTGACGTGTTCCGCGAAGAATTATCAACTTTCACCGCGACATTAGGAATACCTAGGTCGACCTCAAGGGTCGCAAGCTTGGCGACTTTGATCGTCAGCTCAGCAAAGCCCGGGCCTTGATACTTGTCAGCATAGTACTGCCAGGTACCGTCTTTGAGATAATATGCAATCGCAGTCAGAACTAAATCCTGTTCCGTGGAGGGTGCAGTCAGGTTGACCGTCCAGATTCTATCACCACCTCTGCTCATAACGACCTGGTCACTGTGCCACAGCTCGGAACCAAGATTTCCTAACGAACCCTGAAACAAGGTCGATTTGATCGTAGCATTCGTATGTATTGCATATTCCACGTCAACCGCCAACGAGAATTGGCTCGAAGGGGCCACCTGTCGCGGATGCCGCACCTCAGCAACTCTCAGCAAGCCCACATTGGGTTGGTCGGCGATGGCGAATGACACACCGAAGATAGGTAAGGCAACCAGAAATACTAAGAGCAATCCGATGCATTTCCAAAATCCGACACGTTTCACGGAAGATCACGTGCCCAAACGCATTGTCCTCTTTCTAAGTGCCCATTCCGTTGCTCTACTGATTGCTTCACTAGAATTCCTGACTGCAGAGAGCGGAAATATTGCTCCGTCAGTTAGTCCTGGAGCTACGGGTATGATTTCAAATCGCAATTTGAAACCGCCCCGATCTATTTCTTCTCGCAACCTACGTAGCTGTCCTTCTACGTCCTCGCGCGCAAGCAGCGGAATTACCAAGTCAGCACCCAATTCTTCTGAATTGCGAAGGAGTTCCAGAGGAGTCTGAGTCTTGCCTAGGTTCATGGCGTCGAAGCCTATCGATCTGAGAGCTGCACAGAGGGTGAGCGAGAGCAAATTACCCGCCTTCAAGCCNNGGAGGCTATGAGCCTATCTTCGATCACTTGCAGGGCTGAGCTGACCGCAGTCTCGGCAGATCTTAGTTTCTCGGAATCATATTCTCCAATGTCGTGTAGGTCGACGATGATATTGACGGCTTCAGTAACCGCATCCAGAATATCGTTACTGGTGCCTCCACGGCCTAGGGCGGCGTATGTACTCTGTCTTGCTTCATCGGTTTTTCCTGCTAAGACCGCATTGGTCAATTTCTGGAGCCGTTGCTCTATCTCACTCAAGGCTGAGTTGAGTTCTGCCAGCTGCTGTCAGATTAGTGCTTCGGTCCAAGATCGAGGTTCACATGAGCGTTGACTGTCCAGCCGAGGGGTTGACTGGAATACTTCTGAGATTTTCATCGATAGGGGAGACGCCGTATAGAAAACTGATTAACTTTGAGATCGCTACAATTGGAACGCCGTCCACTATTCCTTCACGCGGCTCATTCAGACACAGGATTGTGGGCATCAGGTAACGATTCTCAGGGTTACTTACGCCACGCCTCTTCAACAAATCAGATCGGTCTGCCAGCGCTTCTGCTCGTTCGACTTGAGCTTGTGCAACCTGACGGGCGCGTGAATGAGAAAGACCGCGTAACCAGTGCTTACAGTCAATTACTAAAAGTAAACTGTCGTTCCAAGCGAGCAGATCAATTTCACGTCTCCCAATTCTGCTCTTGAAGACGAAGTGCTTTGCTGTTCGAAATCCATTCCGCTCTAAGGATTCCTCAGCAAAATCTTCAAATTCCTTCCAGTCGAGGGCCCGTGAGACCTTTTGCGGGTCATGCCCCTCATGGACAAGTCGTTCTGCTAGTCTCATGCGCTGGGCGGTGTCCATCTCCACCAGCCCTTCATGAGAATTGACTAACTTTCCTTCAGCGAGCTTCTCTATTTTCTCAACCAACATGTCCGCATGTGTATGAAGGTGCTGAGCGAGTTCGTCAAGTGTGATTCTGTTTTTGTCTCTGGTCAATTCCAGGAGTTTGATCTCTGGATCTGTTTGCAAGGTTCTTCGACTTGATTTCGGATTGTCAAAGGATGACGAATGAGAGAGCTAGGATTACCAGCGATATCGCGAAGAGCGCCCTTCGTAAGTTGGAGAGCGGTGAAACATCGTCTAACGGTATGACGCCTTGGTGTGGACGTCGACTAGCGAACATGAATATGATGAGGAGCACTGCGAATGGCCAGAAGCCGGCTGCAATGAGAATTGCGAAGCCGAGAAACGCGCCAAGCTTATGACCTTGGTCACCCAAAGTCGCTCGAGAGATATGACCACCATCAAGCTGCCAGACAGGAAGTAGATTCAGGAAGGTAATTAGAGCGCCGACCTGGACGGCAAAGAATACGCTCGGTAGGACCATGACATAACCTTGAGGTAGAGTTCGTAATCCAGCCTGCTGAATCAACTCTACCAATAGGGGAACGTTAGGCCAAGCAGTTGACACGAGAAGTTTTTCGGCCATCAGTGCCCCAAGCTGCTCAGCGCCTATCATGGGGGCTGTCATGACCATGAAAATCCCCACAGCGAGAGTTGCGAGGAATCCGGCAATGGGGCCGCTAAATCCAAGGTCAAATAGTTGATCTCGATTCGCCGGTGCACCTCGGAGAGAGATCACCGCACCGAAGGTTCCAATTGGTGGGGGAGCCGGCACGAAGTACGGCAAGGTCGCGTCCATTTTATGATGGCGAACGGCCAAAACATGTCCCGTCTCGTGAAGCCCCACTATTCCCAGTATTGAGATCGAGAACACTAACATTTGTTGACCCGACCCGGAACCGGCAAAAAGGATAGCGCTCACTCTTGGATCGATCGCGAAGATGTACAAGTAACTTGCCAGACTAACAGTGGCCACAGTAGCCAGGAAAAGAATCAGGTTGATTACTTTGCGAGGTTGACCGAGCTTTGGTTTTGGGAAGACTGAGATCACGAGCTTGTCCGCGACTTTCTGGATCCTGGCCATTAGGTTGTGATTTGCGAGGTCGTGCAAGAGCTCTTGGAACTTCTCCTTGACCGGCTCTTGCGCAACCGCGAAGGTGGCCATGCCAGAAGTGTCCACGTAGGCATCTAGCAGGTTGAAGCGATATTCGATCATGCTCTTGATCGATCCAAAGTCCAGAGGATAAACGGGCAGAGTCCAGGTTGCAGATTGCGACGGTTCAGATACCACCAGAATGCCTTCCGAGGTTCTGCGCATACCAGGAAAACGTCATTTAAACGTATTCTAATACCGTTTGGGATGGTTGGCAGATAATATCATATAGCAGGAATCCGAATGCGAAAATTCCGATCCATCTTTGTTAGTCCAGAAGAACCATGCACTGCGCCAGTTTACTCCCGCAGATCTCGAGGCAGTGATGAGCATTAATCGCGTTTGTCTTCCGGAGAATTACGCCCCATACTTCTTCATTGACACCTTCACCACGTTACCGGAAACATTCATCGTTGCGGAATCTCAGGAACGCGTTGCAGGTTACATCATGTGCAGAATCGAGCATGGTTTTTCTGACCTGAAGAAACTCCGGTTTGCTAAGAAGGGACACATTATCTCTGTCGCCGTCATGCCTGACTATCGAAAGCAAGGCATCGCCTACTCGCTTGTTGAGCAAGCGCTCTCGGCTCTCACGGCTTTGCATACGGATGAATGTTACCTCGAGGTGAGGGTGTCTAATGATCCAGCCATCAAGCTTTACAACAAGATGGGTTTTGATACTACGAGAACAATCCCCCGGTACTATTTTGATGGCTCCGACGCATTCGTAATGACAAAAACGCTTACTTGACTTTTCAAGTTGCACTTCCGCAATTGCAGCCAACTCTCCCTAAACGCACTGAAAGGATAAGAATTATCTCCCAAGAATGTCATAGCACCCATGTGTTCTCGTTGACCAAAAGGTGCGGAAATTGTGGCGCCGAGAATAGGGAAGAAGCAAACTACTGCTTGAAATGCGGCCAATCGGTATTGAGCCCGCCAATAGAAATGATGGCTGTTGCCCCAGCACTGATAGCTTCTCCGTCTGTGGTGTGGCGGCCGCCCCCGGTTCGAGGATACCTCTCCCATCCGACTCTACCTGCCAACTTCAACTGTGCAGGCTACGGAGCGCCAATATGCTTCACTTGGTCGGAGGGTTACTATGGCGCCATGTTCTGTCCGATATGTTATTCGAGTCGCATCGGAACATGGGTGCCGAAGACGCACCTCGCATATTTCGACCCATTCTCCCCGAGATCGGTTTACGGTGTGCGCTCAGTTCGCTGATTTGCGCAGACGTAGCCTGTGCAAAGCTACTTTGTTTCTAGCCCGTCACGCTTACATAGGCCGCGATAATTCCCGAAAGGGCAGTTGGGAAATAGATGAGAGCAACTTCAAACTCGACCACCAAAAACTGTCTCCCAGTTAACCGCAGCGCAAACATTGCTAGGGATATGAGGAGAAGTATAAAGAAAGCATAGACCCAAGCCGTCTTCTCATCAGAGTTAGTTGCAGAATCAGCCATTCTTCGATCTACTGTTCCGCTTCTTCCCGTTCTCCCTCAAGCAAAATCTTCAATGGAATGTTCATGCTGGTCCCATCCGGAAGCGCCCGCCGAATACTAATTGGAAGAACACCCTCCCGCAACTCCAATTCCCCGAGTTCTATGGGAGATTTGATCAAATCCGGCACGTCCAGAAGAACTGGCGCTCCCATGGAAATCTGCAGCGCCCTCGCACCGACAATCCGAGCGCGTTCGAAACGTGTGAGTTTCTTCGGGCCAATCAGCGCCACGGAAACCCTTCTAGAACTCGCCTTCTCCTTCTTCTTTGGCACTTTCATCTGGCCCCTTGGGAGCTCCGCCCCCTTCCCTCGACTTTGAAGCCGCAATTACGTCATCGATCTTCAAGATCATGCAGGCGGCTTCACCAGCGGATTTCAGAGCCTGCACTTTGACAGCAAGGGGCTCATAAACTTCGAGTTTCGACAAATCAGCAACCCTCCCCTTGATCGGATCGATACCGGCCCAAATCTGCTTAGCCTGGTGCTTGGACCGGACTTCCTTCAGTGCGTTAATTGGATCCATCCCCGCATTCTCAGCCAATGTCAAAGGAATAGCTTCGAGAGCATCAGCATACGCTTGAATCGCCAACTGCTCCTTGCCCGATAGTTTCTGAGAACGAACCCTAAGCAATCTGGACAACTCAGCTTCAACAGCTCCTCCCCCCGCCACCACATAGGGCTCAATAATAACATCCCTAACAACACTCAACGCATCATGAATCGCTCGCTCCGCCTCGTCCACAACGCGCTCAGTTCCACCGCGCACAAGAACGCTGACGGCTTTCGGATCCTTGCAGCCTTCAACGAACGTCATCTTATCATCCGATACCTTGCGCTCTTCCACCAACTTCGCATGACCCAGATCAGCGGATTTTATCTCCTCCAAATTTGAGAGAATCCTGCCACCAGTGGCCTTTGCAAGCTTCTCCATATCTGACTGTTTGACTCTTCGAACCGCCAGAATGCCCTTGTTGGCCATGAAGTGCTGTGCTACATCGTCAATTCCTTTCTCACAGATTACGACGTTCGCGCCACTGGAAGCGATCTTGTCAACCATGTTTCTCATGATCTTCTCTTCTTCGTCCAAGAATCCTTTCATCTGCCCCGGGTTCTGGATGTTCAGCTTTGCATCGAACTCAGTTTTCTCTACTTCCAGAGCACAGTTGATAAGCGCGATCTTGGCGGTCTCAACTCGCCTTGGCATACCCGGATGAACGACTTCCTTGTCGAGGAGAACCCCTTTGATTAGCACAGTATCGGTCAGGGAGCCTCCTGGCTTCTTCTCGACCTTCACGTCGTCAACGTCCGCTCTGTAGACGGATCCTGATTTTTCAGCGACTTGTAGAACGGCGTCAACCGCAAGATCGGCAACGTATTCTTTGTGTTCCGCAAGGAGCTTGCTTGCGAGCGCTACCTTGGCGACCTTTCTGAGCATGACTCTGTCAGTTGGATTGACCTTGATCGCCATTTTCCGAAGAAGTTCCAGAGCCTTCCCGCCTGCAGACTGGTAACCGTCTACTACAACTGTTGGATGAACGTCCTTGTCGATCAACGCTTGAGCCTTACTGAGTAGTTCACCTGCCAATATGACAGCGCTCGTCGTCCCATCGCCAACCTCATCATCCTGAGTTTTGGCAACTTCAACCATCATCTTGGCGGCAGGATTCTGGACGTCCATTTCATCGAGAATGGTTGCACCATCATTGCTGATCGTGACATCTCCAAACCCGTCCACCAGCATCTTATCCATACCTTTTGGACCCAACGAAGAACGGACGGACTCTGCGATGACCAGTGCAGCTGTAATGTTGGAATGTTGAGCGTCGCGACCCTGAGATCTAGAAATCCCCTCTTTGAGAATTATTGCCGACTGGCCCGCAAAATTACTTGACAATTCTCAAAGCCTCCGCTAAACGCAAACAACCCACAACAAAAAGCAATTTCATAAATACTTTGCGTTTTGGACCTCAAATAGCTCAGTGGTCGGTTAGAGGTCCGCGGTCTACCGTTCAACGACGAGTAATTCCTTTGAGCTTTGTGGGAGATGCGCGCCGACAAGAAAAGCATAGGTTTTGACAATGAATGATAGCACAATCAGTTGAAGTCCATCTTGGCGGGTGTCCCCCCACGACAGAACCGACTGCCTTCGCGCTGTTTTCCAACAGGATCATCTTAGGCAACTAAGAACCTCGCTTGGCTCATAGATGGTCAGCTTCAACAGTCTGTTTCGTCAGCACGTTTCTCAGCATGGAGGAAACACCAGTTCCCAGATGCGTGACTTACGGTGCTTCATCAAAAGCTACTGCTGGACCCTACACGAGAGTTTCTTCCTGCAAATTTAGGAATCAGTATCGATGCATTTGACCTGGAGTTAGTATGCATTTCGCAACTTTCTCCCTAGAAATACTTTTAGAGCGACATTCGCCTAGACACGGGTTAACTACGAGACGGTAATTGTGCGCGACATAATTCGAATCAATCAGCCAATTATTGGAAAGGAGGAGATTGACGCGGTCACTGAGGTGCTGAAGAGCGGCATTTTGACCGAAAAGAGTGGCATGGGCCCTCGAGTATTGGATTTCGAGAAGGAATTTGCCCG
>PMBQ01000239.1 GCA_003152955.1 Candidatus Bathyarchaeota archaeon | reverse complement strand
CAGCACGATAATCCATATTCCGTCGAAGAAGTCTCCGTAGATTATGGACACAAATCCTCCCAGCATCATGACCACCGAAAGGCCCTCACTGACCCGTGTTGCAGTCCTTGTAGCTCCGACCAGATTCTTCGATCGCTTCCAGAGGCTACCGCGAAAGACTCTGCCGCCATCGAGCGGAAAGGCAGGTAGCAAGTTAAACACGCCTAGTACAGTGTTGATCAAGGCTCCATAACCGAGCGTAGCCGATACTGCGACCGGGGTCATGGCGAACTTGGATAAGTACCATAATCCTCCCAACACGCCTGCAATCAGAAAACTCATCAATGGCCCTGCCGCAGCCATGCGGATCTCCAATCCAGGATCTTGGGGTTCCTCCGTCATCTCAGAGACTCCACCGAAGAAGAAGAGCGTGATTCTAGCTATTGGCAAACCGTTCTTCTTCGCAACGTAGGAGTGCGAGAGTTCATGCACCAATACCGAAGCGAAAAGAATTATCGCCGATGTGATGCCGATCGCCCAGTAAGTTGCCAGATCAAGACCAGGGTATTGCTGAGGCATGTAGCCGCGAGCGAGTGACCACGCTATCAAAGCGAAAACGATCCATAGCGTGTAATGAATCCTGACCGGGATTCCCATGATTCTTCCGAGTTTAATTGACACTGTAGACCACTTGGAGCGACTATTTCATGCGAGAGCTTGATTCGCTATAGTAAATGTCTTGCTCTCATCCGCTGAAGCAGCCGGTGTGAGGAGATGTGTCTGTGAGCGGTGTTCCGTTCAACTTTCCGAATTGTTTTTCTCGCCAGTCTTTATCTGTCTGATCGTTCTCGCTAGTCTGCGGTGCAACATGTTGAAGCTCTTACCGTAGGTCCAGTTGCCTGTTACCCTGAAGTGCTTGAGGCCATGGGACACCAAATGTACAGTCACCGGAGCAAGGAATATTTCGACCTGCACTACGAAACTGTCAGACTACTACAGGACGTCCTTTCAACCAAGAGCGAAGTCTTCCTCTTTTCCAGCACTGGATCGGGATTCATGGAAGCTTCAGTAAGGAATTGTGTCCGAAAGAAAATGCTTTGCTGCATCAACGGTAGCTTTGGCGAGCGCTTCGCTGAAGTGGGCGAAGCCAACGGGAGAGTCGTTGAAAAGTTGGCACCACCTCTCGGTGAACCAATAATGCCCGCGGATCTAGATGAGACGTTAACAAAGAATCCTGATGTGGAGGCCGTAGCCATAACGCACAATGAAACAAGCACGGGCCTAATCAATCCCTTGAAAGAACTCGTCGGCATCGCGAAGAAGCATGGCAAGATAGTCTTTGTCGACGCCGTTAGTTCCATGGGAGGAACCGAGATCAAGGTGGACGAGTGGGATATCGATGTCTGTTTCTCAAGTTCGCAGAAGTGTTTCGGAGTTCCTCCAGGCTTAGGAATTGGAAGCGTCAGCCAGAAGGCTCTGAATCTATCCGCGACCGCGGAGAACAAAGGATGGTACTTTGACTTCAAACTCTGGGAAGAGGATCAGAAGAAAGGTCGAGGGACGCCAGTCACGTCAACGATTCCACAAATCGCAGGAATCAACACGTGCCTCAAAATGATCGACAAGAAGGGAGGTAAACAATGGTATTTTGGTCTCTACAAGAAGCGAAACGAGAAGATAAGACAAGGAATAGAGAAACTCGGTCTATCAACATTCCCTAAGAGAGGCTACGAGAGCCCCACCGTGAATTGCATCAATGCACCTGCGGGTGTTGAAGGTGGTACCATCTATGAGAAGATGCGCGAAAAGGGATTCGAGCTGGCTGAGGGATACGGCCCTCTGAAAAAGAGAACCTTCAGAATTGGAAACATGGGTTACATCGAAATGGACGATATCGATCTAATGCTCAAGGCTCTCGGAGATGTTCTCTCACATTAGTACGACCTCAATGTGATTCGCCATGAACTCCAACATACCTGAGAAAATATTCTTCACAAAAGGCGTAGGCGTCCATAAAGAGAAACTGGCGAGCTTCGAATTGGCACTCCGAGACGCCGGAATAGCAACATGCAATCTCGTTTTCGTCTCGAGCATCATCCCTCCCGGCTGCGTAGTCATGCCGAAGGAAAAGGGCTTGAGTCTTTTGAAACCCGGTCAAATCATATTCTGCGTCATGAGCCGAATCGATACGAACGAGCCCAACAGGTTGATGGCTGCAGCCATTGGAATGGCCTTGCCGAGCGACGTGAGCGTGTATGGTTATCTTTCCGAACATAAATCGTACGGCGAGACCCAAGATAAAGCCGGTGATTACGCGGAAGATCTCGCTGCCTCAATGCTCGCATCAACCTTGGGCACGTCGTTCGATGTCGAAAACGCATGGGATACCAAGCAAGAGATATGGAACATATCAGGCAAAAGGGTCACAACTCGAAACGTCTGCCAATCCGCTGAAGGAAACAAAGACGGGTTGTGGACAACCGCCATCGCGACCGCTGTAATGATGTAAACAAGGCTCAGAACAGAGCTAGAATCGAACGTGCGTCGTCGAGGTCACGCTAATTCTAGCTATTAATGACATCCACGATAATGTAGACGGTTTTCCAAAGGGCACGTGTGACGATAGTCAATTGAAATCCTGATCTTGTGGTAATCACTGTAACTAAGCCCCGGGCAGCGTGAGAATTACTGATCTGTCACTCATTTCAATTTTCGGAGAGAAACCTATCTGCGTAAACATCTCTGTTACATAGTGAACTAGGAAAATGGACCAGTTCAATCCAAAGTCATGAATAAGCGTCATGACGCGTCCGTGCATGTCGAGCGTTTCGCTAAACTCGAAAAGTTGAGCATAAGATGCCAGCGATCGGATGTGGCCTATGAAAGCTTCAAGATCTACTCTGCCGCTTTTTGCCGTTGCGAAGGCTTGAGGTATGCTGCTCCCGGCAGTCTTTGCGACATTTATGAGTTGATCAACATCGGCAGCCAAAAGGATCCCCCGAAAGGGTGCGCTGCTAATTTTCACAGTCTTGATCTTGCGCGCGAACCGATCAAACTCGGCATATTGCTTGAGAATCTGATTCACAAGGGTGTTTGGGGTAACGTTCAGCGAAGCTGCCTCGACTTCAACCGCCCTGATCGCTGATTCGTCTATGCGGAATGACTTGGGAACAGTCCTGGATTTTCTCCTATCAACAGGCCGCGGCATTTCAGATCAAAGCTTGTCATTTCTGGACATTTGGCTGTTAAGGTTGTGGGGTGTGATAGAGAAGCAGATCGATCTGACAAAGGTCGACTTTAGATACTCTCGAACAAACTAGTTGAGCTAGTGACCGTGTTATGGCAGTTGATCCTATCTGCAAAATGAATGTCTCTGAAAGCGATGCGAAATACACTAGCATGCGCAACGGAACCAAATACTACTTCTGCTCGGCAGCTTGCAAACAAGAATTCGAGAAGAATCCGACGAAGTATGTCTAAGTCCCTATCCGGCATCCGGATCTTGTAATCGCTTTGTGCTCAGTGGGCGTTCCCCTTTGGGAAAGTGCATCTGAGCGGGCTGCGCAATACTCTGCAGAGCATAGTGTGCACCCAACTTAAGACATCAAATTGATGGCGCTAAGCAGAATGGGAATGGCGATGGCTGATTCAAACGGTTTCACCCAACCCTTAATTCAAAGGGTTCTCACACTTCATTGCAGAATTTGGAGCGAATTCGAATGAACAAGATACCTCCGCTCGCGCTTCTGTTGGTCGCGTTAGGTCTTGGAAGCCTAATCGTGGGATTGGTGTACACTGCTTACAATGTTAGCTCGAATACAAGCTGGACTTTGCAGAGACAAACCCAGCAAGGAATGATGGGGGGATTGTACCAACAACCCCAAAATCAATCTAGCTCTCCGATCTTGCTTGACCAGGCAAAAACAATCGCCCAGCAATATCTTTCCTCAACACAGAACCCCAACTTGGCGATTAAGGAAATCATGGAATTCCAATACAACTTCTACATTATCTACTACGAGGACACCGGAATCGGAGCCTTCGAGATGCTGATCTGGAAACAGATCCCCCCATCTGGAACAATGGGAGGAGGAATGGGCATGGGCAACCGAATGATCGTAGGGGTCATCACGCCCGAACCCGGACCAAACATGATGTGGAACACAAAATACAGCAACATGGGGCAAGGCATGAATGGCAACCCAAACAAGCCCACAACAACCATGACCATCACCAAAGACAAGGCGCTCCAAACTGCCCAGACATACTTGGACACTAACCTGAACGGGGCTAAGGTAGAGGATGCAATGCAATTCTACGGCTATTACACGATCGACTATATGGTAAGCGGAAAGATCGCAGGGATGCTCAGCGTCAACGGAAATACAGGGCAGGTTTGGTATCACTCATGGCATGGCGCATTCGTGCAGGAAATCGAATTCAATTAACACTG
>PMBQ01000116.1 GCA_003152955.1 Candidatus Bathyarchaeota archaeon | reverse complement strand
ACCGTTGTTCATCCCCCGATGCCTGCATTAATGTACGGCAGGATTGGGGGATTGTCAACGAAAGTTCCGAGCGCCCTGCCGGTTCAACTCCGTAAAGGGCTTGCCACTTTTATCTCTCTGCGCCCACTCTGCTTCCTTGCTCCCAAGAGTGTAGTAATCTCTGATGGGTCAACCCGTCCAAGGACGTCAGAAAAATGGGGGAGCCACTACGCGGTCCCTTTTCCCTCACAAGCTCGCCAAGGCCTGTGAACAGAACGAGATGACCAGAAAGACACAGCCCCATCTCCCTGTTTGAGGGTGACCGTTCCTGTTTTTCCATGTCCGCATTGTACTCTTTGCGGCTATGCACAGGTCATTTGCAGATCATCCGGTACGCGTCAATGGCCTTCGCGCTACCAAGCTCGGCAGCCCTTTTTAGATCAGCACATCCCTCCACTCCATCACCCAACGTCCCCTTTGCCATCCCCCTCATGCGGTAGGCCTCGGCATAGTCTGGTTTCAGCTCGGTGGCATTAGTGTAGTCGTCGATCGCTCCATGATAATTCTCGAGAACATACTTTGCATTCCCCCTGTCGAAGTAGGTCAATGCATCGTCCGATTTCAGCTCAATGGCCTGGGTGAAGTCAATAATCGCTCCGCGGTAATCTTCGAGAGCATATTTCGCAACTCCCCTGTTGCTGTAGGCCTCTACATAGACCTACCTGCGCTGGAGCTCAAGAATCCCCAGACATAGTTGAATGTCTCGTCGTCTGGCCTTATCTTGTGATCAACAATGGGGGACTCCAGCCGATTGCCATCTGCACAGCGGAATCGGAAGACCACATCAGCTGTATACTCCTTTTCCAAATGTATTGTCGGGACACTCAGTTGAAAAGACGAAGACCCCCATCCATAAATCTCTTACCCACGTTGAGCTGGACCGACCTTGTCTCGGCGGATGTCAAACATTTCTCGGACCTTCTCGACGACCCCTCCCGCCAGGATCAGGATACAGTCGATGAATTGGGTTTCGGAAAGGTGCGGGACTTCTACTCTGACGTATTCTTCCCAGGAATCACCACGCTGCTTACACGAGCACGATACATTACATTGGTTCCTGCGCTGATGAGCCGATTGGGCCGGATAAGCAATATCAGTTCTCGGCTTCACAAAGACCCTGATTCATGCCTTCATGATTGGGAGAGGGTCATCAACGACCATTTCAAGAAACTGAGAGAAAATGGCGCAATCGGAAAAGTGTCCAGAGACAGACGTTTTACTGAGATCTATTGGCCGGTGCTGTCTAAGCTCGATATGATCCGTGAAGAGTGGAACGATTTCTCGATGCCGGAATTCGTGGAGCGCCTTGGCCGACCAGAGCCCAATACCCTGAACGAGAACAAGGAGTCGATCGGGTCAACGCGAGAGGAGCCATGGGAGTCGGAGCTCACCGATCTGTTGATCGAAAACCCGATACTGCACTTCACTGGCGCGAACTTGACTGGTCGATGCCTCAGTGAGCTGACACTCGATCTCACAAGGGCTGAGGCTAACTATCTCAGAGCACGCTTTGAGAAACTCGGTTCCGGCAACGCACAAGACAGGCGAGTGAGTCTGTGGCAAAAGCTCATTATCCGTTGTCGTGCGGCGTCTGAGGGCAACATCCAGTCAATTTCTGAAATGCCTACCTTGAAGAGCCTTGCTGCCGGCACAACCATTGAGTTACACGCCAAGAATGCCATCATGTTCAGTCGATTTGCCAGAACAATGTATATTGCCTATTGGTATCATGTCGCGAAAATTACAAGCCCCAGAAAATTCGCCAAGGAGATGGAGGCGTTACAGGAAGCGGGTTTGAAACTGGCTTCCGGGCTTGCGGGTAGAAATATTCGTGCACAAATCGAAGAGTATATCCATTCAGGTCTTGGCAACCTTGTAAATGATGCGAAGAAATATGGGCAGGATATCGCCGTTGGCGACTTGCCGAACAGGGACCGATTACATGAATGGCTGCAAATGCTGCCCAACTGCCAATCGATGTTTGATGATCCAGGACTGGCGTGTCTTTCGTCCTTGGAATCTAGAGCAAAAAAGGGCTCCTCGCGCAGCCGACTCATGAGGAAGAAGACGCTCGCATTGGACCTAGAAAAAACCCTCCGCGCACAGACAAGACTCCCTCTTCGTAGATATCAATATTACTACCGATTGCAGCAAGCTGTGACGATAGCGAGAGATATCGCTCATCCCAACAAATAATCGGATCCAATCAACGGACCCATGAAAAGCAGAAAGAATACCAAGAACGAGTTTCTCTCGTTGGCGAATCGCACCCATTTCCTGGGAGCGTTTGCACCACCACACGCCCACATTTTGACGCACGCTATCGTCACCACGTACTCGCTCGATCTCAATGTGGCCTTTGCTCTCATTTGCAGCATGACAGGGGTGGTGCGGGAAACCAATGAAACACATCTCCCGTTCGAGAATGCCGTGAGTACGGACGAGCATGGCGAAGGCAGTCAAGAGCCTCATGACAGAATAGCGCAGTTCGATTGGAGAAAACATCTTCTCGTGCGGCGGATTGAACAACTGGAAGGTAAGGTGGCGGTATTGTATGAATCCGGGCGACTCCAGGGGGAATGGCGCTCTAATGTGCAACGATTGCTGAGAGCTTTCCTGTATCCAGTGAATCTTCCTCGACATTCGAGTTTTCATCCGAAATGGTCTCTCCTGAGATTTACCGATGAGTCACATCAATACATTCGATATCGATTGATCTGTTCATCACGCAACATGTCGCGCATTCCTATGTGGGAGCTTCTTGTCTGTCTCGAAGGAGAATTGGACAAGCAGTACACCTCTCACAAATCTCAGGGTCGGACAATTCAAGCGTTCCTGAGATATCTACATTCTGTGACCACGTTTGACCGTTTCTCTCCCGAATTGCTCGGCAAACTCAATGGAGAGATTCCATATGTTCATTTCAGAACGAACGAAGAGTTCGGATCGAACTGGGCATTCTCTTTCGCCGGGAAGGGTCGAGACCTTCCCGATCCCCTCGCACAGGTGGAACGTGCAAAGAACGCCCTGATCGTGTCCCCATTTGTCGATCGTGTGCACATTTCGCACTTTGTGAAATCTCTCGTCAAAAGACCCCGGAAAGCTGGATCCGGCAAGCGAGGAATACAGATGACATCGGGTCGGCTGCAGCTGGTTTGTCGACCTGAAGAAGCATTCAAAGTAGAGGGATTGTTTCCAAACAACTTGGAAACATTCGTATTTACCCGGGATTCCGATACTAGCGACGAGGAGATTCGCCACCATATCGGTGATTTGCATGCCAAGATGTACGCCATAGATGATGGCATCTCAACTCATCTGTGGATCGGATCCGCAAACGCAACCCGTAGGGCATGGTGTGGGAAGAACGTTGAAGCGATGGTGTATTTGCAGTCCAGACAAAGCGGGATTATTGACCGCATTGTGAAGGGGTTCGGGGACAGACTGAGAAAGCCCGGGCTTCCCGATACGCAGGAATCTGATGAGGTTGAACTCGCCCTTAGAACCGTAGTCGATGTCCTCCGACGTTTGCGATTCAGGGCAAGCTGGCATGAGGACAGCAAGACGTTGATAGTAGAAACAAACGAACTCTCAGTATTGGTAGATAGAGGTACATCTGATGCTTTGAAAGGGTGCACCCGTCTTCGGCTCTGGCTTGGTCTCATTGAAGATGGCATTGAGGTCGGATCCTTAAGCCTGGAAGTAGGAAGAAACCTCCACATCGCCGCAAGAAGCTTCACGGTGCAAAGACTTGAGTCTGTTCCTTCGGGCTTCTTGCAATGCAAGCTGTACGCGAACCAAGAACAATNNAAGATGCCAAGGCCTCGCCTTACCTCCCTGATTGAGCATTGCCGGCAGGATCTGAAGCCTTCGGACGTCAGTTACCTTCTTTGGGGCTTGCTGGGAGAGACCATGGAAGGCGCAGCGGGAAAAGTGAAACGAAGAACACGATCGAATCATGGTCGGACTTCAGAAAAACCCAATGGCATATCTGTGGACAGGCTTCCGGATGTCGAGGATCTACTTCACGCTTGTGTTTCAGACCCGAGCAGGAGCCAGGAACTAAAAGCACTTGCTGTAGCAATGGAGGATGTCGGGTACAGGACAATGCTTACCACTATTATCGAGGGCATAATCGGGGCGGATGTTGAAAATGGGACAAGTAACAAAAGGCGTTGGAAATCAAAGTAAGAGGCTGGCGGTCTTTCAGGCCCTATCAGTGGAACATATCGTTCGGGCAATCGGAAGAAAACCCAAACGATTTCTCCTTGCTGATGAGGTCGGGCTGGGAAAGACCGAAGTCGCACGAGCGGTGATTGGGGAATTACACCGACGATGGAAGAAGCGAAAGAACTCCCGGAACAAACCCTTTGTAGTCCTGTACGTTTGTTCCAATCTGGGTCTCATAGAGCAGAACCTCAATCGCCTCTTCCCTGCATCCACTGCCGGCTCTAGTGGCGACGACGCCTCATTTGACTCTCCTCGAAGAGCTACCCTCCTCTCCCTATACTGGAATGCCATCCGACGACAAAATGGGAAAGTGGTCATCATCCCAATCACCCCGGGAACATTCTTTGTTGGGAGCAATCGGTATGGCACAAAAAGGGAGCGAGCCCTCCTTTTCCGGCTTCTAAAGCAGAGAAGGCGCGGTCAGAAGGTTCCTAAATGGTGGCGCGGCAACAATGTGGGGAAGGATTCCTTCGAACGCGAACTGGACCACGTGGACCAGAACCTCGTCCGCCGTCTACCTATCAACTTGAAAAAGGCAATCGATCACGACATTGGTTTGCAGGACCGACGCCCGGAGGACGATGATCAGATTCCAGTTACGGCACTCATCAGAATGTTGAACCGATCCAATCGGAAGAAGGATAGGAGACACTTCGCTCCGATGGTAATGGCAAGACTACGGGCTCTGCTTGCACAGGAGAGTCTGAACGGACTGGATGTCCAGCTTGTAATCTTTGATGAGTTCCAACGATTTAAAGATCAAGCATTGGGGCAACATTCCTCGTCGGACGGACCACCGGACTCGCCATCAACCCTCATTTCAGATTCAAGCGACGATGCTCACTTACGCTCTTTGCTCGTCGATCGTCACCGATTGCTTCTGCTTTCTGCAACGCCATACACGCTCATGGACACGGACACTTCGGGCAGCCATCGAGAGGACTTTTATCGGTTGCTTCGCTTCCTCTTCCAGCAGGCCACGCCGGGGAAATCGACCTTGACCGCCAGCGACATCCGGACAAGAGTTGATGCCTATGATGCCGCGCGCAAGGATTTTGTCAGCAAGACAATAGACTCGCGCGGGAGTGCCTTGCCTCATGCCATACCTGTTGCTACAGAATTGTGGAAAGCTAAAGTCGCACTCGAAGACGCTCTAAAGAAGGTACTGCTCAGAACTGAGCGAACGTTTTACGAGCGCCAGATTGCAGATCTGCTTGAACATGATGACGGGAGATCACCCGATGATGTGAGTATTTCCAGAGAGTTCGCACAGGCATACCAATCGCTCTACAAACTTCTGAAGCAGGATGCAAACAAATCGACAATTCTGGATTGGTGGCGATCAGGATCACACTGGCTGAGCGTCATGGACAAGAATCAATATGCTACTATCGAAAGAGCATTACGCCGACTGAAACAATTCGACGAACTTGAGCAGCGACATCTATTCTACTCCCTTGACGATCTGAAAGGGAAGGCTAGATCGTACGAAAACCCGCGCATAGTTCGACTGAAGGGATCGCTATTCCCCACCGCAAAGCCCGAACTTTGGGTCTCACCGACATTACCCTACTGGGGAAATTCTGAACAAAGCGTCGGCAATGGCAAGGCTCTTGTCTTTTCGGGATGGCGATTTGTGCCGAGGCAGTTGGCCCTCGAACTGAGTCTTGCTGCGGCATCACAGTTGGAGACGAGCCTTCATGGTGAGGAATCGCGCTCAGAAGCGTTGGACCTTTACAAGGATCGACGTTTCTCTCTGGCACCCATGCGAGTATTGTACCCCAGCGTGTGGCTCAGCAACACCATTTCCCCTGAGGGACTCGGTCGCGAGGCACAAAAGTCCCTCGGTGGCTCCAACGCTTCAACCCTTGCAATCTCAGAGCTTGTTCGCTCGATGGCGCGTGAACGGATAAGGGCTGCGCTGGTCGGCAAAAAGGGGGTGACAATAGGCGACAAAACGAAGTCGAAGGGAAGGTCGCTGCAGATCGGGGATGTTTTATTCTTTCTTGACAAGGAATACCTCAACACAAGAGAATTCCGGCAAACCATAGCGAAACTGATGCGCGCAAAAAAGCCAAAACAACTGAGACAGCTAGGTAAAATCATTTCTAAACGTATCCCGTCGGGAGTGAACATCAACGTCAAGCTCCTCGACGAACTAACGGATATCGCCTTGGGGTCACCTGCTGTGCTATTGCTTCGGAGCCTGAAGTCTGTAGGGTTGGCGAGAATCGCTGAAATGAGGACGCGCAAAACCGCAGGCGAGGCTTTGGCGGACCTCCTTTTCACAATGATCGAAATCTTCCAGCCGTATTTCTCGAAGAGATACGTCTCTCAAATCATTCGAAAAGATGATCCAGGCAGTCGACAATACCTCCCATCCATGCTGAATTATTGTCATCGGCATCATCTGCAGGCGGTGTTGGATGAGTACATTTTTCTGCTGCGTCGACAGGCGAAATCGGCTGATGAACTTGGTGTGTGGGAAGAAGTAAGGGAGGCTCTCGTGAGTGTCCTGGGATTGCAGCAAGGGAGAATCCTCGTCAAGCTTTCTGCACGAAACAAGGATCGAATGATATGCCGCCTTCATTTTGCCAGGTCATTCAATGACCTCGAAAGCGATGACTCCGAGAAAGGAACTGCCGTCGAAGGAAGGGACAATCTCCGCGAAGCCTTTAACTCGCCGTTCTGGCCGATGTGCCTGGTGACCACCGCAGTAGGACAGGAAGGCCTTGATTTTCACCGATACTGCAATCATGTGGTGCATTGGAATCTCTCCCCGAACCCGGTGGACTTCGAGCAGCGGGAAGGCCGGATACAACGCTACAACTCTCTTCTCGTCAGACAGGGACTAGCCCAGTTTCTTGGAGAAAGAGCTAAACACGAAGGGCGTCTGATCTTGGAGACTCCGCGGGATACGAGAAATATTTGGGAAAAAGGGTTTCAGGAGATGACAAAAGACTGGAGTCGCCCACAAAGGTTCGCACATGGGCTTTTTCCCCACTGGATCTCCGGAACGACCCCGGTTCAACGCTCAATTCTTGCATTCAAATATGGCAGAGACACGAGAAGATATGAAAGCCTCCTGCGGCAGGTAGCTCTGTATCGCGTTGTCCTCGGCCAACGATCCCAGCGGGCTAGGCTCACGGACCTTGAGAAAGACCTCAGCCCGGAAGAAATCGACCAACTGGCACACTACGCCCTTCGACTCTCTCCCATTGATCGGGGAGTACTCGAGAAAATCGCCAAAGAGGAGGCTCAACAAATACTTCAGTCGGAAGACCCCGAATCCCAGATCGTCTCGTTACTTTCACTTGTCAAAGAGACTCTCCAGACTAGGAACATACCGCCTCTTCTTGCAACATTGGTCAGTAGAGCGGAACAACTGGCTCAAATCGATACGACAGCAGCGCTGAAGTTGAGAGCTATCGCTTCAATGTGTTATTTTGTCAACCCATTCGACGAAAAACCTGACCTCATGAGTAGCGGCTTCGACGATGACATCACGATGTTGACAAAACTTCTCGGCAAAAGTGCCCTGAGACATCACGCAAAACTAATAAAGTCCGCCCATGCAACCTGACCGAGTTTCCCAAGCCCTTTGGGGGGACTTATTCCATCCGTCATGCCGCCTGCCTGAAATAGTGGTGATGCAGCCCACCTAGCACAGCACTCCGGCAAACCGCGCCACACCTTCTCTCTAGCTTACCGGGCTTCGGGATCTGTTGCTGTATTCCCTGATGCGGTCGCTGGCTGTTGTAGAAAACGACGTACTCCTCTAGAATCGTCTCGATCTGAGCTCGGCCAATCAGCAGGAAATTGTCCAGCGCCTCCCTTCGCACCGACCTGAAAAACCGTTCAATGATGCTAGTCATATTCGGCGCCTCCACGCTCGTTTTGATCGACGCCAGATTGTATCCCAGGAAGTCGATGTTGAACATCAATGCATTGTCATGGATCAGATACGCTTTGCCGACAATCCGTTCGCTGAAGAGCATCAACTGCTGCCGCACAAACTCCCTGGTCGGATTCTCAGTGATGGCAAAGCGTACAATCTCCCGTGTCTTGTGTGAGATGACCGCCAAGACATAGAACCGGTTCCCGAGCATAGTGTCGACCGTCAGGAAGTCCATTGCATAGATGTACTGTACCTGTGTTTCCAGGAACTTCCTCCAAGTGAGTGACTTCCGAATCTTCCCTCTTCGCCTGAAGCCTTGGAGAATCTTCCGGATGGTCTTTGTGCTCAGAGAGATGTCGAGCTTGAGCAGTTCTCCCTGGATCCTCTTCACACCCCACAGCAAGTTGTCGTTCTTCATGGACAGGATCAGGTTTTTGACATCCGTGTCGATGGGCTTACGACCTCTCTTGGCCGGGCGGTGTTCGAAGGTCCATAACCGCTTCAGCAGGGTTCGCTGCCAGGAGAGGATCGTTTCCGGCTTGACCAGCGTTACCCGGTGCTTGATGTCAGCCGCCCGATTCAGGACAACCAGAAATAGTTTGTCGTAGAAGCTGAAATGGACCCTCTTCTTCCCCATTTTCCGTAACAGGATTTCGTTCTCTTTCTTGAGCAGTGCGTTTTCAGAAAGGACATTCCCTTTCGACCGGAAGGCTTGGAGGAAAAGACGTAGGAGGGTCGTGAAGAAGACTATCATGTGTGCTCTGAACGTGGGGTATGCTCTCAGAGCCCGATATCGCCACTTATAGGGTCAGATGGAATAACTTCCCCTCACGGGCTTGGTTTGAGCATCACCACTTTCCCATCCTTCCAGACCGCCACCGATTCACCCAATTTCTTATGGCGCTCCAGAGCCCTT
>PMBQ01000013.1 GCA_003152955.1 Candidatus Bathyarchaeota archaeon | reverse complement strand
GTCGGGACGCTGGCTTTGGCCGGGACGTTCTTGGTAATCAAATATTTCGAATACGCCCACAAATTCCATCTTGGTCAGCTTCCCGGAAAGTTCTATCACTATCAGGGGATCGAGGGGACAAACCCGCACGTCTTTTTCTCGGTCTATTTCGCTATGACCGGGCTACACGGGATCCACGTCATTGGTGGCATGAGTGTTATCGGTTGGGTCTTGTACAATACGATTAAGAACAAATACTCGGCAGAATACTACACCCCGATCGAGATGACCGGCCTGTACTGGCATCTGGTCGACTTGATTTGGATTTTCCTGTTCCCGCTGTTGTACTTGATCAAATAAGGTGATGGCTATGAGTAAGAACGAACACGTAATTCACATACTTCCGCTCCGCGTTTACCTGATGGTCGGATCGGCGCTTCTGGCCCTGACATTCGTGACAGTCTATGTCTCGACGTTTGATTTTGGGGAATGGAACCTTATTGTCGCCATGATTATTGCGGCGGTCAAAGCCACGCTGGTGGTCCTCTTCTTCATGCATCTGTTCTATGACAGCAAGGTGTACTTCTCAATATTCCTCGGATCACTGTTGTTTCTCGCGATCTTCATAACGTTCACATTGTTTGATACACAGACTCGCGGCGCGGTCAACCCAATTCAGGAAAGCCCGATCGAAAGCAAGGCGACAATTTACCAGCCGGGCGGTTCGGCCCTTAAGGGTGGACATGAAGAAGGGAAAGAGGCGGGGACAAAACCCGACTCTACATCGCACGCTCCCGCAAAGCATGACTCGAGCGCGATAGACACTAGTGCTCACGCGCCAACGACGACTCCGGCCGAGCACAAATAAGTGCTTGCGCCAGAGCCTAAATCGGTCGTACTCTCTGCCTATCCATGATAGGGAGCACCACGGAGGTGACCGAAGTATGAAGAGCTTTCGCCGTTTTGCCTTTCTCTCTACTATTACAACCTACATTCTGATTTTTATTGGCGGACTGGTCCGCGTGTCCGGCGCCGGTTTAGGCTGCCCCGATTGGCCGAAATGTTTCGGCGGCTGGATTCCGCCATTTAGTTCAGCCGGAATTCCACAGGGAATTGATCCCAGCACATTCAACCTGACTCTCGCGTGGATTGAATACGGCAACCGCTTGATGGGCATGACTACCGGGCTACTCATTTTAGTTACGGCAATTCTCGCGCTCGTGCACTACCGACGCTTTCCCAAGATTCTCTATCCAACGTTGCTGGCCGCGCTTTTGGTCGCTTACCAGGGCTGGCAAGGTGGGCAAGTGGTGGCCTCGGAACTACGATCCTTACTGGTCTCAGTCCATTTGCTTCTGGCATTCCGGATCGCGAGCCTCTTAATGTATGTCTCGCATCAAGCATCTATGACGGGAAGATCGGTGATTCAAAAGGCAGAATCTCGCTATCCCATTTGGGCGCCGATGGCTATCGCGTCTCTCTGGTTCAGTGGGCTCGTTCAGATTCTGGTGGGAACGCAAGTACGTACTTCAGTGGAAGCAGCCAGTGCCCAGTATCCGCTCTGGAGCGATTTGCAGTGGTTAAGCACGGTCGGCTGGTCGTACGGTATTCACATGGTTATTGGGACACTACTTGCCTTTTTCACATGGATAGCGACTCTTGCAATCCTCAAGTCCAGCGACAGTCCATCGGCAGTGGTCTCACGCGCGGCCTGGGGACTCAACATCCTGGTTGCCGTACAACTGGCGGTCGGTTTGGCTCTTGTCGCCTGGGGTCTGACGGAAGTCTTGCAGGTGTTTCACCTGTGGATAGCAGGGCTCTATGTGGGGCTCGTATTACTTATGTACTTCGGAGTCAGAGCGGAATCGAGAGACACCGGGCCGGCCAAAGGGTTCGGCGGGCCAGCCAAACTGGTCATTGTTGGAACTGTGGCGCTTATGCTTCTGGCTATCTTTGTTGTGAGATCTGCAGATGCATCTCGGGCAGATATTCCGGACCTGGCGACGGTCCCTCCATTTCAATTTGTCGATCAGGAAGGGAAGCCGTTTGGTTTGACTCAGATGGAAGGGAAGATCAGCGTCGTTGACTTCTTCTTCACCAATTGTCACGGCCCCTGTCCGCTCATGAGCGCGACGTTTGCCGAGATGTTTCGGGAGTATGCGCACAGTGACAAACTGCAGTTTGTCTCATTTACTGTCGATCCGGTTCAGGATTCACTTCCGGTTCTGAATGAATATGCGTCGCGATTTGGCGCCACCGCCGATCGCTGGCGCTTCGTGTTCACCGGCACGCCCGACAGCATTTCTACTTTTTGTGAGAAAGCGTTCATGATAAGCGGCGATCTGCCAGGGATGCACAGCACCAAGTTCATCCTGGTCGACTCCAAAGGTAGAATTCGCGGGTTTTATGATTACGACGATCCTTCGTACATCAAGATACTCAAGGCGCACATCCGGCAATTAGTTCGGGAGTTGCCTTGAATTATTCAGTTCTCTCCCACGTCAATGCAAGCCTTAATTTCATAAGTGCGGTACTTCTGTCTCTTGGCTATCTGAAGATCAGAAAGGGAGATCAGGAATCTCATCGGAAAATCATGATTGCGGCACTGGTCTCATCGGCACTTTTTTTGATCAGTTATCTGATCTATCACGCGAATGTGGGTTCTGTGCCGTATCTGCGGCAGGACTGGACCAGGCCGGTTTACTTTACTATACTCATTCCGCATGTGGCTTTAGCCGGGCTCATGGTGCCGTTCATTCTGGCAGCGGTTTATTTTGCACTCAAGGGGAGATTTGATCGCCACACCCGAATCACACGCTGGCTCTGGCCGGTTTGGATGTTCGTTTCGGTAAGCGGAGTAGTGGTCTATTTCATGCTCTATCACTTGTAGCTCAAGACGTTCAAACGAAACTCACGGCTGAAGAATTCGTATAAGAAACATTCTATGGGTAAATCATTCCACATTCCCTTACACAGTCTGTTCATCGTGGCAATGCTTCTTGGTTTGAGTGGAGCCGCAACGAGCGCACAGATCCGGGTGATCAAAGGGACGATTTCCGATATCGACACTCACCAGCCGATAGCGGCCGCCACCGTCCAGATAGTCGGCACCGGGATGGCGACCCTGAGCAATGATCAAGGGCAATACCGGATTCTGGTGAGCGCCGACTCTTGCGAGATCAAGTTCAGCCACATCGCCTATTATTCAGAGCGGGTGCCAATTACCGGCACTGACTCAATAGTAACCCTGGATATAGCACTGCATGCCGCGACGATTGAACTCCCGGGACAGGTAGTTTCGGTTCATGATTATGATGCGGCCCAACGCATCATTCTGGAGGCGATCAAGCGAAAGAAAGACATACTTTCCCGTATCCA
>PMBQ01000217.1 GCA_003152955.1 Candidatus Bathyarchaeota archaeon | reverse complement strand
GCTGATCCCACTGGTTTCTCGAATCCTCAATTTCTCGTTGCGATCGTCGGGCTCATAGCAGTCGCTACTATAGTTGGTCTCACGCTTCTGCGCAATCGGTGGGCTGATTTCGAGACGGCTGCCTCAATCGGGCTCGGCGTGGGGAGCGTTTGGATAGGATTGGGCATCGTGGCTTACAGCTCGATTTTTGCACTTCCCGCAGTCTTGGGACTAGGCAGTGCATCTCTGCCTATCACGTTCGCTTATGGTACAATTGCCTTCACCTACCTCACGGAGATTCCGTTTCTGCTCGTGCTAACTCCCCCAGTCGTAGCCGCATGCAGAGCGGCCTTTCCAAGTCTCAGAATTTTCGTGCAACCTGCCGATACCAAATCACGTTAGGTTGGACGAGAATCATTGCCAGCGTCGGAGGCCTTTTGTCCCGCTGGCATCTCGAGTCTTTTCGAAATCTGCGGCATCGATTCAACTGGAAAGGCGCTCAAGGATCCAGCTCAGATCGGGGCGAGAGGCGGAGGATTTGCCCTTACACACGGCGTCAACGCGCACGTTCAGACGCAGAAATCGCAAAGCACTCGAATCGAGATCCGCATAAACTCCAAGCCTGCACCAGAAGCGTACACTACCAAATGGGCGCTGAAGCATCTTCTTGAAAGAACCGCAACTACGCTTGATGTCCATGTGGATATCAGAGTCAAGGTTCCAATCGGCGCAGGATATGGCACGAGTGCTGCGGGAACAGCGGCCGCATCTCTCGCCCTAGCAGACGCTGCTAAACTGCCAGTCACATTCAACGAGCTTGGTAGGATTACTCACATGGCCGAAGTCGTGAACGGAACTGGGCTGGGAACTGCTGCTGCAATGTTCATTGGTGGATTTGTTCTTGTGACTGAGCCCGGTGCTCCAGGAGTCGGTGCCGTCGACAGATTGCTCTTCCCCAAAGATCACTCCATAATCTGCGCCTTTCTAGAGTCGATGCCAACCCGAGACGCGTTGTCTCGTACGGACCTCATTGGGAGAGTGAATCCATCTGCCCAGCGTGCAATGCGAGAAATCCGTGCAAAGCCTGACTTGCGCGCCTTCCTAACAGAATCGCGAAAGTTCGGGAGCGAGATCGGCTTCGAAACTCCAGACATTACAAGTTTGATTGACGCCATGATCTCCGCGGGTGCCATCGGAGCAGCGCAGAATATGATCGGAAAAGCAGTTCACGGAGTAGTCGAAAACCAAAAGGCTTCACGTGCCCTTCGATTTGTCAAGAGAATATTCCCGAAGGCTACCGTGTTCATCACTCACTTGGACGATCGAGGAGTTCGGCTTACGACTGATCGTAAACCAAAGCACTAAATGTTAATGTTCGGAATCAGCGGTTGCATGACAGATGGCACGACTGAAGGAGTCAAGAGCAGGCACTAGGGCTGAAGCGGAAGGCCCCAAGTATGCTCTTGTGGCCATGGCCGGAACGTTTGACGTGCTGCATCGCGGTCATCGGAAATTGCTCAGACAGGCGTTCACCATCGGACGCAAGGTCATGATCGGCGTCACGACCGACGCGTTCGCCCGCTCCCTCCACAAACCCCACAAAGTCGACTCCTACCCTCAACGGAAGAAAGACTTGGAGCGGTTACTTTCCCNNCGTCCCCATCTTCGATCGTTTTGGTCCAGCAATACGTGATCGGCATATTCAGGCTCTGGTCGTGAGCAGGAGGACCCTGAGAACTGCGCGGGAGATCAATGCGAAGAGAAAGGCAAAGAGGTTGAAACCTATTGTGATCAATCCGATCGACTTGATCCTTGCTGAAGACAAACGTCCGATCTCTTCTACTCGAATTAGGCGTGGCAGAATTGACCGAGAAGGAAAACTCGTCCACTGAACCGCTCAAATCTTTCTGAATAAGCCCGTGCTTCAGTCATTCGTGCCGCAGAAAAGCACTTCAGAACTACATTAATACCCACTTCAATGGGCAGAAAGTCGCCCTATACGTAGGTCCAGAGCTTGTAGGCAGGTGACTGCTTGCAGATCTGGGTACACGTACAGGGGGGTTTTGGTGCAAACTCAGCTGGGACCCATGGTTCGAGGGAGAAGAGAGGCTCCTGAAGCCCACATTTCAAGCAGAAGACTCCGTCCAGCGTCCATGCGAACCGGTCGCTACCGCATAGGCAAATTGGATCCGCATACTCGAAGTCAGCTGCAGAAAGTCTTCTCGTCCGAGCAACGAGCTGGAGGTTTGTGTACCTACGCCTCTTCCATTCAAGGTAGCACGACTTGTTGCCGCAAAGCTTTCGCGGCCTTCCAAAGACGTACTGTAGCTGCTGGTCGCAGATGATGCAGCGGCTCGTTTTCTCGGCGTCTTGTGCTTCCATGGTTTGTCAGCTCATTTGATAATCTCGGCTTCTGTGACTAATTGAACTCTGGCCCTTTTCTTTTTAATCATAGTGAATCCCCAGTGTAATATTCCTTCTCCGCAAGCCGGACGGTACGCCTACTAAATCACTTGAGGTGTCGAACGGCGCACACTAGATCGAAAATACAACTCTCACCCCTCACAACTCATTGTAGGCAACCGACGGCGCTAAACACTCCTCCCCCCGTTCAGATCCCGGTTCGTCCAGTTTGCCAGTCCCGGGCCTCGTTCCTCGAC
>PMBQ01000372.1 GCA_003152955.1 Candidatus Bathyarchaeota archaeon | reverse complement strand
ATAGCTCCAACAGAACAATGACTTCGTTGCGTCATCGCTGGGAAAAGCGATGGGATCATCATCTCCGATGAGAATGAAGGACGCCCAATAGTAAGGGTTCGTCACTCCATCATCGATCAACTCTTCCTTTGCTGCCTGAAGCGCTTTGCTCTTTCGAGCTCCCTCCCTCAGGTGCTTGTAGAATGATCGCATCATTTTCTCAGTGCACGCATCATCAACATCCCATAATGATCCGAGCACGCTAGCCGCACCAGCGATGAGAAAGGACTTCACATAATCGGTTCCCGAATAGAACTCAGGCTGCATCGCCGTTCTGCAGCTACTGAGGACAACAAGTTGTGCAACTGTTTTCATTCTCAAAATGTCGTAGACTCTCAAGGAGGCTGAAAGATCATTTCTACCTCCCGATGACAAGAGGATCGACCCTGACTTCTCTGCCCCGCCGCATATTTGAGAGTGAGATGCGATATGAATTACTGCACACGCCTCAGCGAAGTGCAATAACCTCTCTTTTGTCGCTTCAGCATCCATCAACACCAGCGCTGACCGTCCAAACTCGGATCTTAGCCATCGCAACTCTGAATTGATTTGGGGATAGTCATCGTGGAACACTCTCTTGGAGGAATCGGATCTCAACGATGAAGCCGCGCTAGGTGGAACTTCAGATCGTGCCGCGACATTTGACCCAATCGCAAACAAAAAGGGAAAGGCTGGGCGACTAGCAGCCTTCACTACACGCCGTAAGCCTGCAGCATATCGGTAGGAAACCTCAAAATTCTCAACCAAGAAGTTGGGATGAGACTTGCTGAGAACATCATCTATTGTCCGTCTTAAGGGTAACATTTCAAAGGGGAAACCTTCAAGGTCATAACCACGAACAATCAAAAGGCGGTTCACGGAAACCAATATGTCCTGCACAGGAATAATCAGAATCGTGTAGAGGCTATCTGCTATCGCCCGATTGAAATAGGGTTTCCCCAGGATGACCGCCGATTCAACAGGGGATGCATCGATGAAACTGCCGACGCACTTTACGAGCGACTTAATCTGTAATCTTGTTGTAACCAATTCGACCATCTCAAGAGTATCTCTGGTAACTGCGAATAGGTAGGAATTCCTTTCGCCGAAAAAGAATGACAATATCGCTGTTCTCCCCCCAGAAAGGTCATCGTTCCGGATCTCTTGAAGTGTTTTGGGTGAAGCAAGTTTGCCATCGCGAGCGCTGCCGGCCCCACGTTCTTCATCCAAATCGTCCCCCCAAGATACCAGCTGAGCCAGTTCGTCTATGGCACGATTCGCACAAAGGGTCATATCTTGATCGTGGTGTTCATCCATAGCCTCGTTTTCGTGATCGCTATTTGTGCCCATCCGACGACCGTGGTTGCCGTCTGTCGTCAGGGTACTCCATCCATTTCCACGCTTTCTTTCGAGTAACAACAGGCCATTGTTTGAATTCCAGATTTCCGCAAAGTTGAAGGCCTCGTCTTTTCGATTCGAGCGAAAAAGGAGAGTTAGCAATTTTTCAAAATCGCCAGTAATAGCACTAGCTCCCCGTGTCCCGAGAAGACCTGTCCTGGCCAACCAATTCGTTTTCTGCCACTCACCAATAGCCCTCTTCAGCCAATCGATCGTCTCTTGCTCAGACCCTAATCTCTCAGACAAAGTCGCAAGACTGTGCGCAGCTTGTGCAACGACTCCCCGTAGAGATAGCTGTTGTGCTTCACTTAGAGCCAAGAGATATTCTTCGCGCGCCTTCCAGTAATCACCTAAGGCATAAAAGTAGTTCCCAAGATTCAATAGTGCATATGCGCGTTCCCGTGAGTACCGGGTTTTGCGGACAAGTCCCAGCTGTTCGCGAAACGCTACTCCCGCCTTGCTAATGGATCCTTCCGCCAAGTAACAGTTTCCCTGATTTCCTCTTAATACGGCCCGATCCCGCAATGAGAAGAGCGGACCACCAATGATTCTTTCCTCGATAGCAAACTGGTTCTTTGCCTCCTCATATTGGCGTAATCCCATGTAGATCCGCCCGAGGGTTGAGTGAACTATTGCGGCGACCGATGGATCATCAGAAGTTCCCTCTAGGGAGAGTATCGCCCGTATTCCGTATTCTAGGGCAACTTCATATTCACCGACCTCCATGAATACCCTCGCATTGTCGGCAAGCGCTTTTGCTGGCTTGAAGTCCATTGACCCTGTCTGAAGGGTCAGGCGCATCTGTGCGTTTCTTATTGCTTCCCTGAATAGACCTAGCTCCATGAAGCAATCGAATTCGCGATTGTATGCTTCCCATTCAAGGTCGTGATCACCACCTCTCTTCGCGGACTCAATAGCTTTGTTCGTATTCTCCAGTGAAGTGACGAAATCCGCTTCCATGAATTCGACATCAGAGAGACTCAAATACGACCAACCTATCCATTTAAGATCTCCAACCAAGGACATTTCTGTCAGCAGAAGCTTGGTCTGAAGGTGCGCTTCGGTAAGGCGTTGATCTTGTATAAATGCACGAACAAGAATTGACCGCAGA
>PMBQ01000022.1 GCA_003152955.1 Candidatus Bathyarchaeota archaeon | reverse complement strand
ATACACGGTAATATGTCTTGGTCGACGGACGTGGCAAGAGGTGGTGCGATCAGTATTGCTAACGTTCTTAATCACGTGTATTCGATGTCGAGGTCTCTCCAGAAACCCAGATTCATGACACGCGGAGGGCGTGATCAGGGTTCTATCATAGCAGCGGACGTGGATGATCGGACACTTGTACTTACATCTTACGATGGATACGTGGTTCATGAAGATGATAATTATGTATCCACCACACCGGATAATCAGGGTTTCAGGACTCGAGTCCAACTTAATGGACAAGGAGAACTTCTTGGACTTGATGCGCATGAGGACCAACTTGCGGCATTCAAGTGGTCAGAGCTTGAACTTATCGATATGATACAGGGGGCACAGACCGTCATACCTATCGATTTTGTTGCCCAACGCTCAATTCTGAAGACTGACTTTGGGACATTCTGGGCCGGGAACCGTGGCATATACCTGCTCAAGATAGGCGGTGGCAATCAAGTGAGCATGGTGATTGACGATTGGCAAAACCTGTATGACGGAACCTTGCAGAATTCAGCTAATACAGGGTCAATCGTAACTGCAACCGCAAGAAAGAACGTCATATCCGGGTGGGACCCGACTTATGAGGAAGCGTGTTTTCAGGTGCAAATATCACTTAACGGGTCCACGCAGGAGTATCTGGTCTTCAGATACAGCCCGTCGCGTAAGGTGACCAGCGTGCGTAAATTCCAGATACAGGCCGGGGGCGCATCTCAAGTAGCCATCACTCACTTCACTAAACACTCTGATGGGGTGTTCATTATAGGTGCCCCTAATAATCTGCTCAAGTACCCGGTGCGGGGCACGTATCTTGATGAACTTACATCAGCGGGGAGCGGCGGCAACGGGTTCGATACGTGGGTGACGATCAATGTTGGCGAGATTTACGATTTGTTCAAATCCAACATTCTGTATTCATTCTTACTTGATTTTCTTGGCAAAACCATTTCCGGCACTGGTATACTCCAGGTAGATTTCTATGCCAACAATGAGACGACTCCTTACCATACTCAAACATTCTTGACGGACCAGATTCCGACGATGAGGGTCGTTTCACCCAGGGGACAGTTTGATTCGCTTCGTATCAAGATTTCAGTTCCGAGTAATCAGGTCGCCGATACCAAAAATTTGGACATATCGACATTTTCATTTACATTCACGCAACCTACAAGGATTGGCAATAGATAAGGAGAGGTGACAGATGCCTAATGATGGCGGTGGTACGTTATCGGCAATGGCTTCAGATGCGGCTTCTGGATTTGCGCTTGGAGGCCCGGTCGGTGCCGGAATAGGTGGTCTCATCGGCCTTTTTTCAAGTCTGGGGTCAGAGAGCCAGCAAACTCAGATAGATCAACGGAAGCAGCTTTTGCTTCAGTTCATCGCGGCGAGGCGTGCCCAAGCTCTGGCGGAGGGTACAGCGGCCTTGGCAAAGCAAACACAGGCGGCAGCTTCAACGGCTGGTGCCGGGGCAGGTCGAAGGGCGGTTGCACGCGGGGCACAGGATCCTTCGGGTGCCATCCTCCCGGCTGAACAGGGAGCGATAGCCGCAGGGTCAGATGCGATGGAAAAATTTACAAACGCCACTAATGCGGAGTACGATAAGTCTGAGATGCAGGTTCAAATGGGGGCCTTCAACAGCCCACTCAAGGAACCTTTCTCCGATGTGGTGGCCAAGATCGGGCAAAGCGCGGTTGGAATGGTGACCGACATCCGAAAACAGGAACTCATGGACAGGTACAATAACAATAGTCCGGGCGGGTTAAATGACCCCGGCACACCGAGCATGGACGCGTCCGGAAATCCAACTTATTACCCGAAAGGCATGCCAGGGACAGTGGCACCTGACGCGTCACACCAACAGTCCGATCTTCAAAACCCCGGTGCGGTTAATGCCGCTTCGTACGGAGATGCCTTGGCTTCAGCCAGAACCACGGCGATGGATGGGTTCAAAAGCAACGTCGGACCCGGAATTGCAACACCCGGATATGACAACAGACAAGTGGATTCAATGACCCGCGATCTGGTCGCGGCACACAGGCGAATGTACATGGGTCTCGGAGGAAGGTCATAATGCCTCAACCAACGTTTGCAGACGTAGACACAACACAATCTGATTTAATGCAGAAGATTGTTGCTGATGTGTCTCAAAGATATGTGCAGACTAAAACTCTTGAAGGTCAGGTCAAACAGGACCAGGCTGACAAGATTTATTCTCACGGTATTTTGGACAGTTACATCGCTGCTCACAATCCTCGTAAGGAGAACCGCGTTCATCCTCTCACCGGGGAGAAGGAAGTCGTTGAGAAGTACCCCACAGTGGATGAAACATTTCGGTTGGCTACTCAAGCGAGGGCCGCGCTCGCACAATCAGGGGGTCGTCATTCCGTTTTTGCGTCGGACCAAATTGGTAAGGACCTCGACGCCCGAATGAAGTATTCCCAGAGGTCTTCCAAGGCGGATGAACTTCAGGAATTCATTAACATATACGGTCCGGAAGAAGGTCTTACGAGATTTGGTCAGGCCCAGACTGCACGGAAGGTGGCTCCGGTCGAAGCAGCAAACGTCGGGAAACTTGATGTGGCAAAGACCAACATCGCCGGAAAGAAGGAACTTTCTGCAATAGACTTTGATCACAAGCTTAAACTGACCGCTGTGAAGGCGGAGAAGGCATTCTCCCCGGTAGAGCTGGATGATGGCAACCTCGCTATCGCATGGGAGAACCCAATGACACACGAAGCCGGGGTGTACAATCTCGGCGTGAAGGGCGGTAAACTCGGTGCCAAGGGCGGTGGTGGTGGAATGAAAGTCACCACCAACGAATGGTTCAAGGTGTGGCAACCCGTCGTGGACGCTGAAATGAGGGCGGTTTCAATGTTCCATTCCGAACAAGAAGCCAATGCTGGGAAGAATAAAGGGCCAAATGATACTAACCTCCTTTTCAACCACATGGGTATGACGCTTTCCGCACAGAAAGGTACGCGCATCACTTATGCGGAAAT
>PMBQ01000341.1 GCA_003152955.1 Candidatus Bathyarchaeota archaeon | reverse complement strand
TACCATGCAGACTGTGTTGGTTTGGGCGGGGAGGATGCCTGCAAAGGTGCCAAACAGCATCCTCTTGAACTGTTTGAGAAATATCCACACAACAGATCAAGCGGACACGGGGGAACGCGAGCTATTTGAGCAGAATCATACGCCTGGTGGAAACGGCCCCGTTGGCCATCATGGTGGCGAAGTAAATGCCGCTGGCCAGTCTCGAGGCGTCCCAGTGGGTGACGTGCCGTCCTGCCGTCTGGATCCCGGAGACAAGGTTTGACACCTCGACGCCGAGCGTGTTGTATATCTTCAGACTTACCTCCGTCGGCTGGCGAATAACGTACGCGATGCTTGTCCCCAAGTTGAACGGGTTCGGATAATTCTGCCAGAGATCGAAGGTGCTGTTGTCCCCATAATCCGGAGAGGTTCGCAGGGTGAACGTCATATCGCTCCCGGATATAGACCTGGCATTGGCCACGGCGACCATCTGATAATGGTACACCGTGCCGGGGTGCAGACCGGTAACTGTGGCTTTGACATTGACAATGCTCGATCCTGAGCCTGCACTGACAACCGGGGTAGAAGAGCCGTATCCTGCGGTCGGACCGAACACAAAGTAATATGTCGTACTGGCTCCGTTGGGATTGACGGAGCCGTTAAGCTGTGCACCTGTCGAGGTGATGTCGGTGGCCGCCGACGTCAATGCAACCGTCGGGGAAAGAGGAAGAGTTGATCCCGACAGTTCAAAAGCTCCCAGGCTCGGTGGATTACCAACGGGAGTACCGTCAAAGTCTCTACTCAGACCGACGTTTACCCCTGCATTCTTACACGGAGAATTCTGCTGAAGATGGAAATCGTTTGCAGAAATGAACGCCGGGTTAGCTACGAATGAATGTGCGTCCTTGCCTGTTGCTGCTTGATAGGTGGCGAATTGTGAATTGGTAAAGGACCCATCCTGACCTGCATAGCCATTCCTGTCCCACATGATAATCACGCCCGCGGGATTTGTATAGTACAGATTGTTGCTCATAGTCAGATTGGCCAGGGCAGCTGGACTCCAAAATCTTTGGTACAATAGATTGTCTCTTCCTTGGGAGAAGATGTTATTCCTGATGTACATGTGGCCCGCGGTGTAGTTCGTAGTGCCACTGCCCATCTCTGAACTTTCCCACGCCGCACAACCAACATGTGTATCACCGAAATTAAGCCTTTGTTTGTAGCTCCATTCGCCACCGATGTTATAGATCGTATTGTTTTCCCAGAAGATCGAATCAACTACTGTTCCGGATGTCGTTTCTCGCGGCATGAACTGGAAACCAAAATGGGCATTGGCTATGGTGTTATAATAGAATCGTATGCGCTTGTAGGTGTCAAGTCCGGGATGGTCAACGCCCTCTACATCACATCCTGAATCGTATATCTGGTTAAACGTGCAGTAGCGCACCACAAGATCAGTTCCACCACGCCACGTCTGCCATGCGTTGCCAGCCCGAACCGAATCGTTTCCGTAGCTCCCACCTATCCAGGAGAAATCGCAGCTCTCAGTGATGATGTCACTTGGATTTCCGTAGCAGTGTATTCCTATCCATCCGCAATAACGCAAATCAAGGTTCTGGAATGTCAGGTGTGATTCACCGAAGACCGTGATGATATGCGATGCATTGTCCACGTCACCACCTGTGGGGGTTTTCAGTGCGGCTTCGATGTGCGTGTAATATGTGCCAGGATTACTTGTTGAATAGAGATATACCAGACTGTCTGTTCTTGAGAACCAGAAGTCACCCTGAGAACCGAGTAAGTCCTTTGTCCATCGCTTCCAACCAGCCGACGCCTCATTGTTGAAGATCAGATTCCCGACATCGCAGCGAAACTTGGCCGTTGTTTTCCAGATATTTCCCCCGTCGAGTGTCCAACCGGACAAAGAACTCTTGTCGACGCTCCCGAGCAACCTGGGCTTTGCTCCACTTCCGTAAGCACCAAAGACAATATGATTGGCTGCTGTACCGTTCCATGCGGTAGGACCTCCTCCCACCCATCCAAGTGCTTCGCGCCATGTTTGTCCACGCTTGAAGAGGATGCTGTCACCTGCGACAAACGCGTGAGCGTTGACCTTTCCGATTGTCTTCCAGGGAAGAGTCCGTGATGTTCCGTCATTGGCGTCGGANNCTCATTGGACGTGAACCACGCTTAGCGCGGGCCTTTGAATTTTGTTATCATTGTGATACGCACAAACCCAGCATTGCTCACGGGAACAACCTGAGAGTCGAACACCGTTCCCGCCGCCAGGACCCTCAGCATGAAACCTGAACTTACACTGCGCAATCCTATCTATATGTTTGTTATAGACGGGAACCGCACACGCCATAATACATATATTAGAGGAATTTTGCGAGTTCTTTGTTGATTTATTTTCTGCCAAAGTTGGACAAATATCTGTATTTGTCGAATAATCGCGTGTCATTGCGAATATGAATCCGGCTCTATAGGCCAGCGACGACTAGAAGGAATGGAGGGAGATCGTGGGAGAGGCAGGAAGAAATGAAA
>PMBQ01000087.1 GCA_003152955.1 Candidatus Bathyarchaeota archaeon | reverse complement strand
CATCCTTCCGGGGAACCAATCCACGGTCAATTCCAGATAACCTGCTAACAACTTGTTCCTAAACCTCCTTTTCAATTCTCGAAAAAAATCTTGCGTATGCCTTAGTAGGTGCACCATCATAGATGCTAAATCGCTGTGGTATGTAGCCCAAAAATCTTGGCCTTCCAGGAAGTAGATAAATCCCATCCGGCGCCAATTGCGTTATCATCGACCAGTCTTTTATCCAGGCGGCAACCGCATGACCAAGTGTCTTTATGGCTGACAAAGAAAAGTAGTCACAAGCTGCGGGAATTATGAAGTAGTCACAATCAANNCTGTACTTATCTACTAGGGCATTGACCAAATGACTCATAGCTGCGGTGCCACGGAATCCCCTAATCTTTCGAGCAAAGCATTCAAGCCAGTAGGCATTTAATTCACTCTCGTATTCCACCAAGCGGATATCGCCGGGGACAAGCCATCTGTTCTCCTCGAGGTCTATTGGTTTTGTGATTTTCACATCGCCAAGGGCATCAACTACGGGCTTCAAGGCCGACCAAATCGTCCGACCCTCAGGCTTCTCAGATGTGTCTATCAGTCTGTCAACAAAGTCCTTGTTGAGTCGAAGAAGAGTCAGATTGCATTGAGGGTCTGAATCGACAAGTAGTACTTTCTTGTTAAGCCTCCCAATAGCAGAAGCAATATTGTCTGTGAGCGTAGTCTTGCCAACGCCCCCTTTGTGGTTGAAAATAACAATTCGAGAAGCCGGATTACGCACGATTGACACTAGTTCCTCTCCTATTCCTTTTGATTAGCTTGTCCAGTCTTCTTGCTTTTGCGTCGCGGCCTTGCCTTCTCAAATGCCTGCTTTGCCGCTTCTCTGTCAGGAAGGGCCTGCACGTAGAGTTCTCCAAGGGCCGACAATTGCTTTGTCCCCTTGCCGGCCTGGATTAAGAAGTGAGATTGTTTTGTGGCGTTGTCAACTGATGTTGCGGCATTTGAGAATTTTATCTGTGCCGCTTCTGCATTTAGTGTGCTCAGGTCCGCGGTCTTGTAGAATTTCTGAGCACGGTAGTGAGTCAAGTAGTACGCCAAACAGGCTATGCGCTCAACATCTGTCGCCGGCGACTTGTATAAGAGAAATTCCTTTGGCGACATCGTCCTATCTTCAGAAAATGTTGTCACCCGCTGGGGTTCTACAATCGCAGAGACATCCGAGTCGTCTGAACCTTGCTGCCGATACAGANNGGGCCGAGTCTCTGCATCTCAGCAATAACTCTTGAGAGAACCTCGGCCTCATCGATCGTCGACCCGATTTCGGCCTTCTCGTCCGTGATTGATTTGTCGTCCATTACTCATTCTCCATTCCGATTTCGCGCTCACCAAATAAATCCCAAACTTGCGGTTATACTAAGCACATTCAGTATCAATTCGAAACTCCGGTACGACACCTAAGTCTCCTCAGCTTTGACATACTCCAATTCCCTCCCTAGCATCTGAGAGCCCCCGCAGAAATCCATTGCCCAACTCCCAGCCTACCCCAATGATTCACAGGTCAAACCCAATGGCTGATGAGGTCATCACCTGCAACGATGAGCAAATATACTCCGGCTCACGGGCAATGTCAACATCACGATGAGATGGTGGAGGGGTCTATGTCCATGCCTGCTTGTGTTTTGATATCGCCTGTAGTAACCTCTCTAGCCCCTCCGCTTCGAACCTGATTACAATCCGATCAATCTGATGCCTTAGAGCTTCCTTGAGCTCCGACGCAAAGTTCAGAAGTGGATCGAACTTGAGTAACTCTCTCTCCCGGCGGTCGAGGGTACGGTGCATTCCTGCTAGCTCCTGGTTCTCAAGGTCGCTGGCCTTCTTGACGAGCCTGTATAGAGAGATCGCATTAAGAAGCTCCCACGTATTCCACTCAGATATGTCCGCCCCCTCTTCATCGAGGCTCAAAGCTCGGAAAAATGGAATTTCCCTTGTGAGCGCTAACTTGGTCACAGGAGCCCTCATGGCACACATATTCAGGTACGATATGTCCTTTAGGAAGCCCCGTCTATTTTCGTCGTATAGCGAGAACAGCTTTGGCATGACCCGTATTTCGTACGTGTGGAATTCCGACGGGAATCTCAGCGCTTCTCCATGTAAAGTCAGTAGGTAATACTCGGAGAACTCCTCCAAGATCGGCTTGAGAATGATCGGGTCATAGCGGAAAAATTTGTTCAGAGACTGTATAAGATGCCCAGTTGATGTCGCGATGTCGCCTGCGGACGCGCGCATAGCCCGTGCCCTGAGTAGAAAAGCCTGCAGGAGCTGAATTGTTCGCAACATGGCGAGGAGATGCGTCTGAGCAAAAGGGAGCCGGCGAGGTTTATACCCTGGGGCTATTGGAACAGTAAAAACCGTTGGCAGGAATATGTTGTCGAATGTCTTTGTATTGCCGTCAGCAATGAATGAATTGTTCTTCCGTCGGTTGGCTCGCGGTCATCAGGAGTAAGAAATGGGACGAAGTACAATCGCTCGAAGTCGCAATCCGCCACCAGTTGATATAGCAAGTCCCACTTGAAACTGTCACGGGAGTCGCCGAGATATTGGAGCTTCATTTTTCAAGCCCTCTCACGGATTCCACATTTCACGTAAGTCTTGCGATTGAAGGAATATGGTCAGCATTCTCCTTTTCATCGGTGGTCTTGAAGACATTGAGAGGGTATTTCTCGTCGAATGTGTCACCCAGCTTTTCTCTTTCAATCGCAATGAACTCAATGAACGCGTGCTTGAAGGTAAGATAGTGCGGTTCGTCGCCTTTGTTTGTGGACAGAACACTTTCTTGAAGGTACTTCATAAATAGAGCAAAAAAACCACCACCCAAGGCACCGACAACTATCCGAACTGGGTCGGAAAGTCCACCAGCAAGTATAGTTGTTCCAGCTGTAACTGCGCCCCTTACTGTTGAACTGATGAATTCTCTGGTAAACACTCCCTTGTCAAACCATTCCACCTTCATCTTGATATAGAAGTACAGGAGAATGGTTGCACCTGCTTCAAGTTTCCCTTTATTGAAGAGATATGCAACCAAGAGAAGTATGTCATGTTCTTTGTCTTAGACTCCCTTCCCGAATTCATCAATCCTTCGGGACACCGCTTGTTCTATATCTCTTGAAGGCAGATTCCCCTCGTCAAAAGGAATATTGTTCGTAAAAACAACGTTTAGCCTATCTCGTTGACGTTTAATCTCAAGCGCCCTCGTTTCTGCCCTGGCCTTTTTTATTGCCGCTTTAGAATTCTCATGTAAGCGCCAAGCAGCAATCGCCGATGACTCACTCACCTTGGGACCGACTAGTTTGTCGCCAAGCCTGTGAATCGCAGCTTCAAATTGGGTCTCTTTCCCTTCCACTATTTGATAAAACACACTGAGAGCTTCAGAGATTTCCATTAGGTTGGCGAACTTGTAGAACGGAGTCTGCCAGTCAGGCGATGATAAATCAATGGTTCCAAATGTCGTTACTCCAAGGAATCCCACCCCACCTTCTTCTGAGAGTTTTGATTCCTCTTGAATTATCAAATCTACCAGCTTATTCTGTCGGTAGTAACGCTTCTTCTTATTGGCACAGAGAAAGGACATATAGAGGGATGCAAGGTGAACACCACTTGATTCCGACACCATTTCAAACGCCTTTATAGCAGAATCGAAGTCATTCTGTTGAACGAATATCAGTCCAGCGTAGTACAGTTGTTGCGAGCTAATGATTCTCTTGGCTGCGAATATCTTGACTGTTTGCTGGTAGACATAGTCCTGGAGTTCGTTGTCTCCATCCCCCTCAAATCCATTCAACGATTGGACAAGGTAGTACTGCCCCATCAAGTCGGCGTCATCAATGTCATCGAGCCTATTCAAGCACTCGTATGCTCGAAGAGGATTTCCCATGAACAAGTAGACGAGACCGTTGAGCCTCAATACCTCGGCCTCAGTCAACTGGGCATGATTGGAATTTACGAAATCGAGGAGGTCCACGATTTCTCGACAATCTTGTTCAGCTACCGATGCGAGTTGATTCCATTCCAGATGAGTAAGTAATTCACAGTGGTCCTCAAAAAGGACTTGATGGAAAAGGAGAGGCACGACGTAGTTGTTGCGAAGAATTGGCAACACTAGGGGGGCGAACGAAGAGAACTCACTTGCCCGGAGAAGCTTGTAACAACGAACAAAACAAGGCAACGCACATTGAAGTTCGCCGACCTTCGCGTGTAGCAGGCCCATGCCAACCCAGGGGAGGGCATCCTTCGGGTCACACCCTATCGCCTGCTTAAATGCCTTCAGTGCCTCTTCGGTTCGTCCAAGAAGACCGAGAGCAGACCCTTTCCAGGCCCACGCGTGAGACAATCCTGGACGAAGCTCTATCGCCTTATCCAACGCAACAAGTGCCTCCTCGGGTTTTACGGACGTCCCAAGCACAAACCCCTTTCCAGCCCAAGGCTCCGCATATTGTGTGTCGAGTCTTATCGCTTGTTCAAATGCTTCGATTGCTTCCTCGTACCGGCAGAGGCCTACGAGAGCGTTTCCCTTGCCTTGAAGAGGAAAGGGAGATTGGGGGGCAAGTTCTGCGGCTCGCTCGAAGGCCATGATAGCCTCTTCTTCGCGGCAGAGGCGACTCAGTTGAATACCTCTTCCATCCCAAGCCTGGGGTATTGTCGGGTCAATCGCGAGGGCTCGGTCGTAGTATTTCAACGCTTCAAGGTCTTGGTCAAGGGCGGCCAAAGCTCGCGCGGCCCCAATCCACGCGTCAGTTTCTTCAGGGTCAATCGTCCGTGCGCTTTCATACGCTTGTGCTGCTTCTCCGAACGAGCCAAGTTTTTCAAACACATCGCCCAAACAGAGCCAGGCGTCAGTATATTCTCCTTTTAAAGCGATGGCTTGTTTGTATGCCTGGACGGCTTCTTTGTGCCATCCGAGTTCCTCCAGAGCCCTTCCCTTGTTGAAATGACCGCCTACACTGGTTGGGTCGAGCTTCGTCGCTTCCTTCGAGGCTTCGAGAGCTTCATCATATCTCATCAACTTTAGCAATGCAGCGCTTTTATTCTTCCAAGAACCCGAATCCTTTGGGTCAATATTGATTGCTCGTTCACAGGCCTGAAGGGCTTCCAGACCCCTTTCAGGTTCTTCAATCAGGAAGACACTTAAGTTGTACCACCAAACCCTAGCTGTGGGATCGAGCTTCAAAGCATGTTCTATGGCGACAATCGCCTCTGACCTTCGGTGAAGCTCGCGTAGGACTAGTCCAGTCCCAGCCCATGCTGTCGCTAGGCTCGCGTCGAGCGATGTTGTGCGCTCAAACGCTTTCAACGATTCATCGAAGAGACCTAACCCCAACAGCGCATAACCCTTGACCACCCAAGACATTGAGTCCTTCGGGTCGGTTAGGATTGACTGCTCACACAAACGAAGAGCGTCGTTATATTTACCTTCCTGATAAAGAGCCTTCGCTCGCTGGTAGTTTATCCCCAATCTATCTGGCATAATTCGCTCTTTCAACAATTGATGAAGAATTCACGCTGGTCACCAGATGCACTATCTCTCTTTATCGATAATTCGGGCGATTTCGTTTATCACGGTGTCCTTCACTTCCGAAGACTTCCACCAATCTCCACAAACGAAATTGGAAGCAGCCGAAGAGTCGAATGCGAGGGACATTCCGAGAGTCTTCCGCGCCCCGACTTCATCGCTCCGAATGGAATCAATGGCCGCGTCGAACACATCCTTCATAGCTGATGCATCTCTTGGATAACGACGCATAAACTCTTGCGAGGCCACAATGACGCCAAGTGGAAATGGGTCGCTCACATACCGGCAAAAAGGATTCGCTACAAACACACTCCACGTTCCAGACTTCAACAATCGATATGTCAGAATTGTCGAAGTAGAAAGGATCATATCGACGGGAGAGTGCTGAAGCTCAGCCTCGAACGCGTTCAGGAGAGGTAGTTGTACAATTTCGACCTCGGTGTCTCTTGGCACTTCTATGCGTCTGAATATCAGTCGCGTCAATAAAGTGGGATCCGTCAATCTGACCCTCAACATGGATGTTGTCGTAGGGCGGGCTGCTCTGGGACGATTGATTCTGAGCAAATCGCTCTTGCTTCTCCGTTGGGTTTCAATGGCCCCACCTATGACCTGGAAATTGTTCGGAAACCGCGAACGTAGGTTACTCCACGTGATTACATCCATTCCAACTGCAACATCAAGCGTTCCTTGAGCAAGTTCACGAGCGAGCATGCTTGAGTTGGCATACTCAAAAGGCTGAATCCTGGATTGTGAGAATAGTTTCTTCTCCATCGCCACGTATAACGGTAGCGCATTCTCCCCGCGCACATATCCAACTCTAACAGGTTTGGTATCCGAACCCGTGCATCCAACAAAGGCTGACAAGGCGAAAAGTGTAGCTTCAAAAAACCGAACGGTCGAAATAATCTGCATTGGTCTCCCTCTCCCTGCAATCGCTACAGGTAGTCAATGGAAACCGCCCAAAAATGACTCAATGGCCTTTTTGTTGAGGTAAGAATTCAAAGTGCTTTCTAATCTTCGCAATATGACGTTGCTGATTAGAGCCAGTGCGCCAACTAGGACAATGACACATAGCATCATCTTTACGTCCACTAGGCCCCATGCTTCTGAAATGACATACCCAAGTCCTTGACGTGAAACCATGAGTTCCGCGACGAGCACTATCGTAAGTGAGGCACTGAAACAGTTCCAGATGCTCGAAACGACCCATTCGAGCCATAGCATCAGAAGACCAACCCGAAAACCCTTGGGGCTGCTAGCCGAATACCCTCTTCTAGTTGTCGAGACCCACCCGAGAACGGGCACGCCAATCAGAACTAGCCGGTGCAATGTCAGGAAAAGGATGCACACGCCGGCCATAACAATATTGGAAAAGCTCGTAAATCCCACCCACAAGATGAGCAGAGGCATGTAAACTGTTAATTCCGTCTGAAAATTGCCCA
>PMBQ01000378.1 GCA_003152955.1 Candidatus Bathyarchaeota archaeon | reverse complement strand
TTCTGGCTCTCGTGGTTGCCTTAGGCCGACTTTTCGCACCATATGTCACAAGGGTTTTTGCACGTGCACCAAGCCGGTTGGACAGAGTACTGAATCCGATCGAGAGCTGGATTTTCAAATTCGGAGGCGTCAATCCAATCTATTCAATGAGTTGGAGAAAATACGCGATGTCGCTGATGCTGCTCAACGTTCTTCAGATGGTCTTCGCCTTTGTGATATTTGTCTTTCAGGACAGACTCCCGCTGAATCCTCAAGGGCTCCCAGGCATGACTTGGGACCTTGCGTTCATGCAAGTCATTTCCTTCGCAACTAATACTAACCTTCAGCATTACAATGGCGAGAGCACGCTATCATATCTGAGTCAAATGGCGGCCGTTCAGTTTCTCCAATTCATCTCCGCCGCATCGGGCATATGCGTTGCAGTCGCATTTGTGAGAGGTCTAAAGAACGGCGCCAAGGATTTTGGCAATTTCTACGTTGATTTCGTCAGATCATTGACCAGGATACTGTTTCCACTTTGCTTTGCATCGGCGCTAATTTTTGTTTGGCTTGGTGTTCCTCAGACTCTTAACGGATACGCGGCGGTGAAGACGATCGAGGGCACAACACAACTAATCTTGGTCGGTCCCGTAGCGTCGCTAGTCTCCATCATGCAGATTGGCACTAATGGAGGAGGCTACTATGGAGCCAATTCCGCTTATCCATTCCAGAATCCAAATCCGGCGTCTGATGTTTTTCAAATTATCCTGATGTTGCTTATGCCGACGGTGATGTGTTTCGTGTTTGGCGAAATACTTGGAAAGAGAAGGGAAAGCAGACCCATTCTCTGGGGTTCGTATGCACTCTTCGTAATTGATCTCGTTATTGCTTTCATTCCCAACCCGGTTCTAGGTTCAGGAATGGAGGTTCGGTTTGGAGGATTCTTCTCAGCCCTTTGGACTGTTGTCACGACGGCCGTGACGACAGGTTCCGTAAACGCTTCGCTCTACGGGATGCATCCGCTCGTCATACTTTCCGCATTCATGGGAATGTTGATCCAAGCGACACCAGGGGGTAAGGGTGTGGGGTTGATGTACATGGTCATGTACGTTGTGATTACTGTGTTCATCGTTGGGCTGATGTCGGGTCGGACGCCAGAATATTTGGGTATGAAAATCAACGGGCGAGACGTTTTGCTCGTGATGGTTGCCTTCCTCGTTCACCCGATCATTATCCTGATTCCCACGGTGCTCGCATACTCAACGGGAGCCGCCAACGCAATCGGAGTAAGTGGCAGCTCGACCGGTTTCACGCAGATCCTGTATGAGTTCACATCAGCGGCAGCGAACAACGGTTCGGACTTTCTCGGTGCGTCTGGGAATACGCTGTTCTTCAACATTTCAACAGGTCTGGTAATGTTTGCAGGTCGATACGCTCCGATCATCATACTGCTCGCCCTCTCAGGGTCGATGATAGGCAGGAAGAGGCACGCTGAGGTCGGATTGAAGACTGACAGCATAACGTTTTCCATTGTGCTTGTAGGAAGCACATTGATCCTCGTAGTGTTGACGTTCTTTCCATTCCTTGCTATGGGACCAATCCTGTCCTTCCTCCAAGGCCACATGAGTGGATTCAGTTAATTGTGAAGGTGAAGTGAGACGTCGGCCAATGATCAACGGATTAGTCTGTGGGCAGGGGTAAGATCGAGCAAGACACTGATCGACTCGTTAGTGAGACTCAATCCAATTTCACTGATCCAAAACCCTGTCATGTTCATCGTTGAGATCACGTTCTTCATCGTGGCGGCGATGGCCATCTATCCACAAGGGTTCGTTTCCGTGGCGAGTCCCAATGAGCGGATTTTCTATGTTGAAGTTGCAGCTATTTTGCTCGTGACAGTTTGGTTCAGCACATTGTCAGATTCCTTGGCTGAAACGCAGGCTAAGAATACTGCAAACAGTCTCAGAAGACTCGAAACGGAATCCATTACCAAGAAACTCATGATACAGGTGATGGGAGAAGGAGAAAGTGCGCGAGAGGAAAGAACAGTCGTTCCGACTCCATCAACTCAGTTACGACGCGGAGACATGATTCTACTTGAGAAGGGGGATCTTGTTCCGATAGATGCCGAGGTTACCGAAGGTATTGCGATGGTTGATGAATCGCTCCTTACCGGCGAATCAACGGCTGTAAGAAAAGCTCCTAGCGACCCTTTGATTGGAGGCTCAAAACTCATCAGCGACACATTAACTGCAAGAGTCACAGTGAACCCTGAAGACAGCTACATCAACCAGATGATTCGACTCGTAGAGTCATCAAAGCGGCCCAAGACTCCAAACGAACAAGCCGTAGTAATCGTCCTAATAGGCCTCACCGCCATCTTCACGATAATCGTTCTTGCACTTCTCGGGCTGTCTGTCGTGCTCAGCCTGGGGGCTGACCTATCCGTTCTGATTGCACTTTACGTTTGTCTTCTTCCAACGACCATAGGGGCACTCCTCCCAGCTATTGGTCTCTCTGGGATGTCCAGACTCTATGCATGAAAAATCGTCGCAAAGTCAGGTAGAGCGATCGAAACGGCTGGCGACACCGATACGATTCTGCTGGACAAGACTGGCACCATAACTGTTGGAAGCCGACAAGCGATTGAATTCATACCTTTCGAAGGTCACTCTGTACAGGAAGTTGGAGAAGCAGCGTTCCTCTCATCTTGGCATGATGACACTCCAGAAGGGCGTAGCATAATCAGATTTGCTTATGGTAGCGGTTTAATCCCCAGAGAATTGAACGACCTGGCTCTCTCCGAATCCTATGAGTTCTCCGCGACCACAAGAACGAGCGGTGTGAAGTTCACTGGCGGCACTGGTTTCATGTTGCCTAAGGGCTCTTTGGAAAAGAGAAGATTCAGCCGAAAATACACGGATTCCATAAACGGCACCATAGCTGGTGACGAAGTTGAAATACTAAAAGGAGCACCGGACGCAATAAGGAAAATCGCAGAGTCAACCTCGCCTGAATTCGACGTTTTGGTTAGCAAGATTTCTGACCATGGCGATACTGCAGTTGCCATCGCCAGGAACCGCGAGATA
>PMBQ01000429.1 GCA_003152955.1 Candidatus Bathyarchaeota archaeon | reverse complement strand
CGCTCAGCAGGAACACGGACTGTAGACTTGCTGCAGGAATCGCTTGAGGAGGCAGACCGCCGACTTGAATTATGGTGCCAGAATCTCCGACAGCCCAACCTGTGCTTCCCGACAAGTAGACCGCGTTCAGATTCTGATTTGTTGGGGAGAGATTCTGGGCTTGAGCGGTGCAGACACCATTTGAGAAATGCAGCATAGCCCCTGCTACGCCAACTGCCCACCCTTCCGTTTGAGTGGTCATGAAGACGGATCTAAGGTCGTTTTTGGTACTTGCAGGGGATACAGGGCCTGTCCACGAACCAGCAGAATAATGGTAGATGAGACCGCCATTACCTACAGCCCAACCTTCGGATGGCGTGAGCATGAAAACGGAGTTCAACGTATTGCCGACTGTGGAGAATAACGTCCATCCACCACCTGAGTAGTGATAGATTATTCCTCCGACACCAACTGCCCATCCGTCGTTCGTGCTGGTCATGTAAATGGATTCGAGCCCAGCGACCGCTGACGAGACTCTACTCCATCCTCCACCGAGGCCGGGGTTTCCAGACCAATGCCAAACTCCCCCAGAGTCAGCGTCAACAGCCCAAGCGTCGCTTGAACTCACTTGGAAGACTGAAGCAAGTCTTCCAGCACTCGGCAAGAGTCCAGAGGTTGCGACGGACCACGCGACTCCATTCCAGAAGAGTGCAGCGGCGTTACCAGCACTCCCGCCGACAGTGAAACCTGCATTAGGGCTCAGTGCGTTAGGCGGACCGAACGATACTCCGTAGAGGTTTGCAATGGTGCCAGAGGGAACCTGACTCCAAGATGAGCCATAGTAGTGCAGAATAATTCCGCCGTCTCCGACCGCCCAACCTTCTGTATTGTTCAACATGACTAGACCGTTAAGGTTGGAACTCGTAGAAGCCACAACTAGCAAGTTTGAACATTGGATCAATACTATTCCCAACAGAATTATCGCATAAGTAGCCGCGCGCAATTCTGTTCTTGAACCTACCTGACTTCATAGGCTATGGGATTGCTATCTCTTTTTCGTGTGGAAATAAGCCGTTCTCTCACGCCGAGGCATCAGCCCGCATGAAGAGGACGGTTACGCTGCAATTTGTGAGGCAATTCCATTTCCTCGAATTAGGTTCGGAATCCTTTCTCCATCCTGAAAGAGTAGATTTGACGTTGCTTGGAATTTGTTCGGTTGCCTCATTCCGGGTTTATATCGCATCCAGCTTCACCGTGTCGAAGCAATGAAGGCGAGCTCGGCCTGGATCCAGTATTCATACTGTTGCTAAGCCTACTCGGCTGTTCGCAGGATTCGTGGGAGGAATGTTAGGTGTCGGCGGAGGCATCTTCGTCGTTCCCATTCTAATACTCGCATTCAATTTGCAGACACGCCAGGCAGTAGGTACAAGTCTTGCGATGATCATGTTCGCAGCCCTATCCGGGACATCAGCTTACCATCGCCAGAAAAGGATAGACTGGAAAGTCGGGATCTCCGCCGCCTTCGTAACAGTACCCGGAGCTCTGGTCGGTTCCTTCGCAACACAATTGTTCAGCTCGAGGGACCTAGCGATAATTTTCAGTGTGTCGCTCTTCTTGGAAGCAGGCGTAATGGTTCGACGGGCATATCGCACATCAAAACAACTAGATAAAACGGCACCAGAACCGAGGGCCGGCCAAACAATGAACAAATGGGTCTGGAGAAGGAAGATTGTGGATAGTTCTGGAAAAGTCTTCGAGTACGATGTGAGAATCTATCCAGCGCTTGTTCTACTCTTCCGTGATGGTATCGCCTCAGGATTCCTTGGGATCGGAGGAGGATTAATTGTGGTCCCTATTCTCGCTGCGTATGTTGGCCTGCCAATTCACTTGGCGGTCGCAACCTCGATGGTGACGATGATCTTTACCGCGATATCAAGCGTTTCTACGCATATTTTGCTGGGGGATGTGCTGATCGATTACGCAATACCTCTCGTCATAGGCATCTTGCTGGGCGCCCAATTAGGAGCCAAAACTGCCAGACAGATCAAATCCATCAATTTGGAGAGGGTATTCGGATTCGTGGTTCTTGCCATGGGCATTCTCTTGATAATCACGCGCATTTGACACCCTGACTATGGTCGTGGCCCTGTAACGGTTCGCTGGCGCAAGGATTATCCGATGCTCGTAACACCCCCTCTCCGATGGTATTTAGGATACGTACGCAAGTTTTACTTGCGATGATTGTTGCCTAGAAACATAGTACGCAATTAGAATGGATGCTGCAGAAATGGGCCCTCTAATGCTATGGTTCGAACAGATAGGTAAGCAAGATGTGCCGGTAGTCGGCGGCAAGTCAGCCAGCCTAGGCGAGATGACCTCCAAAACAAAGGTTCCAGTTCCATACGGATTCGCCCTCACCGCCGATGCCTACAGGCTCTTCCTCAAAGAAAGCGGATTAGAAAAGAGAATAGCCGAATCACTGAACGCTTTGAAGGATCCAAACGACACCGAAACCCTCCAAAAAGTAGGCGCAGAAATTCGAAAAATGATCAATTCAGCATCTATGCCAAAGGAACTTGAGAAGACTTTAATCAAAGGATATGAAGAACTCGGCGCTCACGAGAAAGTCAAGAACCCCTTCGTTGCAATAAGAAGCTCCGCTACTGCAGAAGACTTGCCGGATGCAAGTTTCGCTGGACAGCAAGAAACATACTTGAACATACGCGGAGCGAGCAACGTGCTGGCGAGCGTGAGAGAATGCTACGCCAGCCTATTCACGGATCGGGCGATATTCTACAGGGTCCATAAAGAATTCGTCCACCTTGATGTCGCTCTGTCGGCTATAGTTCAAATGATGTGCAATTCAGAATCCAGCGGTGTCATGTTCACAATGGATCCTACCACTGGCGACGAATCAATTGTGGTGATTGAAGCAGCTTACGGGCTGGGAGAATATGTCGTTAAGGGAAGCGTAACACCGGATTGCTACTACGTAGACAGAGGGACGCTTAAGATCATACGTAAAACCATAGCGGACAAAACCATGATGTTAGTTCAAAAGTCAGATGGCGGAACTGAGGAGAAACCAGTCCCGGAGGCTCTGAGAGAGCGTCAAGTCATTCCCGACGACCTAGTGTTACAGCTTGCGAAGGATGGACTTGCAATCGAAGAGCATTACGGGCAACCAATGGACATTGAATGGGGCCTCGACAAGCAAACCGGCAAGCTGCTAATACTGCAAGCACGTCC